>JAECQY010000007.1 GCA_016000045.1 Myxococcaceae bacterium
AAGTTGATCGAGGAGAGTCCTTTTCCCATCCGGCAGATCCAGGTGGATGGTGGAAGTGAGTTCATGTCAGAGTTTGAAGAAGAATGCGAGAAGAGAGGGATTCTTCTGGCAGTACTGGCTCCCAAGTCTCCGAAGCTAAACGGTTATTTTGAACGGCTTAATGGCACCTGGCATTCGGATTTCTGTGACCTGTTTGATTTGCCGACTTCCCTTCAGGAACTGCGACCGATGTTGAATGATTTTACGGATAGCTATAACTGGGACCGACCTCATGATGGGATTGGTTTACAAACACCCCAGCATTTTCTAGAAGGCTTAGGTATCCAAGTGAGCCCTTTCCAGTCTCAAATGTCTTGAACCCGGACAATCGATTGACTGTAAAATAAAGTCATTAAAATGGAGTCATGCATGTGCTCACTGTTCGCCAAATCTCTGGCTCGCTTTATGATTCTTTAAGCCAACTGGCCAAGAAAAACCGCCGTAGTCTTCAGCAACAGGCTATTTTGCTACTGGAACGTGCTTGCTGGCTACAGCCAGACATGAACTTCACCGATCGAGCTCAGCTGATCCGAGAGCGACCAAAGGGTAGGATTTTGGGCGATACCACCGAGGACATCCACCAAGAGCGCAATGTGATAAACAGCTAGAAAAGCAAACTCGCCAATCGTCTCGCTAAGGCTGCTTAATCACTAATTGATATAAGGCCACAACCTTATCACTCAGCCCTAAAACTCCCGGCCCCTAGAAACAAGCCCTAATTCATGCTAGCGAAAGCCAATGTCAAAAGCTCAGACTTTCCAAGAAGTTATCCTGAGGCTCCAGCAGTTCTGGTCCGAACAAGGTTGCATGATTGCTCAGCCCACCGGGGTAGAAGTCGGAGCCGGAACTCTCAATAAACACACGTTTTTACGCGTACTGGGACCGGAGCCTTGGAACGTGGCTTATGTCGAACCCTCAAGACGGCCCACCGATGGGCGCTATGGTGAAAACCCCAATCGGTTTCAGCATTACTACCAGTTTCAAGTCATCCTCAAACCAGCTCCTCGTAATCCTCAAGAACTCTACCTGAATTCTCTGCGGGCCATTGGGCTCGATCCGATTGAAAACGACATTCGTTTTGTTGAGGACGATTGGGAACATCCGGGCCTTGGAGCCGCCGGGCTTGGCTGGGAAGTTTGGGCACAGGGAATGGAAGTGACCCAGTTTACTTACTTTCAACAATGCGGCGGACTCGAATTGGACGAAGTATCCTGTGAGCTTACCTATGGCCTTGAGCGGCTGGCCATGTGTGTTTTAGAAGTCGATAATGCCTACGACTTGACCTGGGCCACCTTAGCGAATGGGCAAAAAGTGACCTATGCCGATGTGCACCAGCAAGATGAACGCGAATGGTCTCATCATCATTTTCACGAAGTCGATATTGAAATGTGTCAACGACACTTAAACGACTATGAAAAGCAAGCCCAGAGCCTTCTCGATGCCAAGTTAGCCTTGCCCGCTTATGACTACGCTCTCAAGTGCAGTCATTTATTCAACCTCTTAGACGCTCGAGGCGCCATCAAAGCCATCGATCGACCGACATTTATTGGAAGAGTGCGAAATTTGACAAAACGATGCGCGGAGCTTTATCTCGAATCACGACGTGAACAAGGCTTTCCGATGCTGAAAGAGGTTGCTCAATGAAATTGATTTATGAAATTGGATGCGAAGAACTTCCGGCTGCAGCTGTAGATGTTGCGCTCCATTTTTTGCCACAACAGCTCGAAAAAGAGTTGGGTGCTGCTCGTTTAAGTTTTAGCCATCTCCTCGTCCATGCTACTCCTCGCCGACTGGTCGTTGAAATCTCTGATTTAAGTCCAACTCAAAGCGACCTGACACTGGAAATCCTTGGCCCTCGAGTCGAACAAACTTTTCAAGCAACCGGCGAATTAAGCCCGGCCGTTTTAGGCTTCTTAAAAGCCAAAAACCTCGACTCAGCCCAAACCTACTCAAAACAAACAGACAGAGGCTGGGTGCTGGCAGCTCAGTGGGCAGAAAAAGGAAAGCCGGCGATCTCTGTCCTACCCGAGCTTCTTTTGCGGGTGACGCTGCAAATCCCTTTTGCCAAAACCATGCGTTGGGAAAGCAGTAGGACCCGATTTGCTCGACCCATCCGATGGTTGTTATGCCTTTTGGACGACCAGGTCGTTCCTTTCGAAATCGCAGGCGTACACACAAGCAATCGAACTTGCGGACACCGATTCTTAGCGCCCTCGTTCCAGGAAGTGACAACGGATACTTATTCTCAACATCTGGAGCAATCTGGGATCGTATTGAGTAAAGAAGAACGTGAAGCCAGAATCTGGGAACAAGCACAAGCCTTGGCCAAAAGCATCGGTGGCCGCGTTAAACCAGATCCTGAGCTGCTCAGCATCGTAGCGAATCTCGTCGAATCTCCTTGGCCTGTTCTCGGTCAGTTCGAACAGAAATACTTGGATATCCCTCAAGAAATTTTGATTTCTGAGATGCGAGAGCATCAAAAGTACTTTGCTGTTTTAGACGCAAATGAGAAGTTGCTTCCATTCTTTGTGTTGGTGTCCGCTTGTCAACCGAGCCATCCAACAAGACTCGCTGCCGGCAATGCGCGGGTGCTGAAAGCTCGTTTTGAAGATGGGGGTTTTTACTACTTCGAAGACCAAAAGAAAGCCCTTTCGGACTTTTTGCCCACTCCCAGCCTGGAGCTGATGAACTGCTCGCGAAGGCTGGGTGAGCTTTTAGCCTATCCGGACCCCATCGAACTAGAACGTGCGACCCAATTATGCAAAGCAGACCTTCAAACCGGAGTCGTAGGCGAATTTCCTGAACTTCAGGGTGTCATGGGATCGATTTACGCCGCCCAACAAGGTGAATCACCCGCTGTTTGCCAGGGTATTCGAGAGCACTATTGGCCCAAATTCTCAGGCGATGCATTGCCTCAAACTCAATTGGGAGCCATTTTAAGTGTGGCGGATCGGCTGCATACTCTGACCAGTCGCAAAATCCCCAAAGGAAGTGCAGACCCCTACGGACTGCGAAGAGCCGCGATTGGGTTGACTCGGCTCATCGTATTCAATCGATTTGAGCTCGATCTCCAATCCTTGCTGCCTCCAGACGTACTGGAATTTGTCATGAACCGAGCCCGCAGTGTCTTCTTAGAAAATCACTCCACTTTGATAGTCGATGCAACCCAATCGGCTTCGAAATTCAATCTACTCGCCTGGAGTGATCGTATCGACGCATTGAAGCAATTTAATTTTGCTGCGGTTGCAGCTGTGTTTAAACGCGTCAGCAATCTGGTTTCCAAATCAGACGATGCGCGGCATGAAGCCTCTTTAGAGTCTCTGGAATCCGAAGCCGACTTTGCGTTACGCGATGCGATTCTAAGCGTTTCGCTGGACTCAAACTTCCGAACTCTTTTAGAAGAACTGGAAGCCATTAAACCCATTTTGGATCGCTTCTTCGAAGAAACACTGGTCATGTGTGAAGATCGAGCGCTTCGAAATGCACGGCTTAAGCTTTTAATGGAGGTCCAAACACGAGCCAGTTTTGTAGCCGATTTCAGCAGACTTAGCGCATCTTCTTGAAATGCCACAACAGACACCCTAATACCATCAGCCAAGAGATAGCAGCTGGATTTGTTTGCTCACAGCTGCTCAGTTCAGGATGATTCGGGCGAGCGAGGCTTTGTTCTTGGGTATTGGTTGCTGGGCATTTCGTCCATGCAGACGAAACATCGGTATTGCAAAATCCCATGGCGAGACCCGGTGATGCATAAAACCCTGACTTCAGCTCACACGTCTCAATGGCCCAGCGATCTGAGATAAGATTTCGCGAAAATCCCTTTTCGACCGACTTCGAATCCGAAATAGGCGCGCAGACTTTTTCTAAGCAGATCTCTTGAACTCCTTGCGAATGAAACTTCAAATCTTTGAGAATCACGACCGGATAGCCCGAACAAAGATTTTGCCCCAAGTCTGCGCGTTGCGCAATAATCCCATATTCACCAGGCTGGAGCCAGCAGTCCTCTTCAGGGAGACTCCTCTGCCATACCAGCTCGCGCTTTTTACCATCGCGTTTTTGAACCAACAAGCCTCGAAGATTCATGGCTTCGTCGCTATCGTTCCACACTTCAAACCACTGTTGTCCACTGTGGCGTTCTATCCCTCGGATAAATACTTCGGTGATCCTCATCGCAAAGCGCAAGCCCGGTTCCATTTTAATTGCGATTCTTTTAAAGTCCCTATTGCGGACCAATTACTCATCAAGATTTTAAACCCTGCTTGCACAAGAGAATTTTTACAATTTATTCGAAATTTTTCTTGTTTTACGGACTGTGAACTGCTAAAGGGGGGAACGTAGTTGGGATCCATCTCATCTATAACCTTTTTTCAATTGGGGATATTCATGAAACGTAGCTATTTGTTGTTGACCGTTCTTTCCTTGGCTCTTTTTGGTATTTCTGCTTGCAGCAAGTGCAGCAAAAGCGAAGAAGCTGTTCCTGCTGAAGTAGCTCCTGAAGCTGCTCCCGCTGAAGTAGCTCCTGCTGAAGCTGCACCAGCACCTGCTGAGGCTGAAGCCGCTCCTGCTGAACAAGCAAACTAAACGAGAAGCTTTGGTTCCAAGCCTCTTGAAAAGCGTTTGACGCTGACCAAGAGGTTTTTTTTATGGCAATTTTGCGCGCAAGCCTTCCGAAACACTCTCGCGAATGGTTTTCACCGATTCGGATTGGAATTTCTGACCCAGACGCGCTTCTAGAAACTGTTCAAATACGCGCTTGATCGCATCTTCGATCTCATCCAGATTGGACATCCGAATCAAGACATCGGCTTCCAGAGAGTCTTCTTGATTCTTCTCGAGTCCGTTGGTTTTTACGCCCGACAAAGAACCGTCTAAAGCATTTAAAGCCAAGCTATGGACTCGCTCTCCAAGCGTTAAGTCCAGAGAGATCGATTCCACATACGCGCCAGCCCGAACGGCTTGAAGAAATTCCCCGCTTTCTTCCAATTTTGGACTTGCAATCATGACTTTTTGCTCGTCGGAATCAAGCGGCTTTAATACGACTCGACGACCTAGAGTGAGCTGAACCGGTAGGTGATCCAAGTGGAAATACAACCAGGTTAAAAACTCAGGTCCCAAAAATGACAGTTTCACTGAGATTCTCCAATATACCCTTTGAACGAAGCGAGACCTGAGAAGCTTGCGCAATTTCCGGATAAGTCAGCTGTTTGAGTTGAAGGTGAAATGTTTGCTCGAACAACCTTTCAAATCGCTCCAGCACTCCTTGACCCCTTCCAAACAGCCTAAGCTCCGAACGGCTCAGATCCCACAGCACATCGATCACGCGACTCTTGGGAAGAATGCGTTGCCGCAATTCGCTCACCACGATTTCTTCCAGCATCTGGCGATTTTTATCGGGGAACTCCCTGAGTCGCTTTTCCACCAAATCCTTCAGCAACGGTTTGGGGATCGAAAGCTTATCCTCTCGATAACCCAAGACCACCCTCTCTCCAAAGAGAAACTGCTCGCTCAATAAAGGCGCATCGTCCAAGTAAGGGGTGTTCAAGGGGACCCAACCAGATGTTTCCGTATCTCGACCTTCTGGATGCAAGGGAATAAATCGCCGCACCGATAGAACTTTTTCAAAATGTCCCACAATCTGATTGGGCAACGAGCCCAATACCGAAAAGCGAAGATAGGTCATCGACCCGGAAAAAATCGCCATAAAACTCCTCGATAAGCCGTTAAACACATTCCGAGACTCAGCACTGCCAAAACATAAGCCAGCGGTTCCTGAGGGTAGAGCGCCAACGCTAAAGCCACGATGCTGCTTGGCCAAAAAATACGATTTGATAAAACGGTTCCATCGGAAATCGCAATATTGTCAATACCACCCGTAGCCAGTTCGAAGGATACCGCGATCAGCACAGGAATCGTTAAATAGAAATCCACGCTGCCTACCCATACTGCTAAGATGGAATGCGAAAGAACCCAAAACAAGCGAATCCAATCGAATCGGAACATGCCGGTCGAACGAATCAGAGCAAAACTGGTTTTCAGATAATCGATCGCGCTCACCCAAGTAATTGCCACAATCACATAACATAAACCAGCGCAAACTTGATCAGTTAGAAGAAACTGAAGCAACCCGTACCAATACACAAAGCAAAAGCCTACTGGAGCAGCCCAATGAGGAGCATTTCGCTTTAAAAACACGCGATAAACAACCCAAATCGCAAAAAAGAATAGAGCCCAGAACAAGGCAACCACCTGAGCGTAGGCAGTCGGCAAAAAGACAGTCAGAAAGACGTTTCCAAATCCTCCCATCTGAATGATGGTTTTCAGCTTGGCTAAAATAGTCGTTTTTACTTCTGCTTTGCGCAAAGATACACTGCTACGCAGAACCGTTACTAAGAATTCTCGGGATAAAATTGCGACCGGAATCCAAACTGGGACCCAACCTTTGACCGCCAGAGCAAAGGTAACCGCAGCAATCATAATCTTGTCAGCGACCGGATCGAGCAAACTCCCAAGCTTGGTAGGACCCTCGCGCCTGGCCATCATGCCATCGATAAAATCGGTCATCCCAAGAAAAACAAACAAAAAAAAGGCGACCCAATACCAACACGCATCCCCAAACAGCAGCATTGCACACGGAATGGGCAAGGCAGCGATGCGAGCGAGTGTCACTTGGTTGGCAATCATCGCTTGGCTGAAGACCTTAAGGTAGCCAGTTCTTTTTTGGTCAGAGGCCTGAATTCACCGGGAGCGAGACCTGCAATGGAGATGCCTGCAAAGTGCGTTCGGATGAGTTTCTGAGCAGGATGCTCAATTCGCCAAAACATATTCTTGATTTGGTTATTTTTGCCTTGTGTCAGCACCACGCGAAGCCAAGTGTTGACTTTGGCTTTTCTTAACACTTCGATTTCACTGGAGCCCGTCGGGCCGTCGGGTAAATAGATCCCACGTCGGAGTTTATTTAACTGTTCCTCCGAAGGAGTTCCCTTGACCTTCACTTCGTATACTTTCGGCACATGGTATTTGGGGTGAATCAACTGATTGGTCAACTCACCGTCGTTGGTCATCAAAAGTGCACCTTCTGCATCGTAGTCAAGACGCCCGACCGGATAAATCCGACCGGCAGCAGCCCCCAAGACCAAATCAATGACCGTCTTGCGACCCGCCGTATCGCGTGCAGTCGACACAGTTCCAACCGGTTTATACAACAGGAAATAGACTCGTTCGGTAATCTGCTCGGACGCGGTATGGATTCGCTTTCCATCGACGTAAACGCAATCAGCGTCCGGATCGATGATAAACCCTTGTGTTCTAACTTGGGAGTCGTTAACACGAACTTTTCCCTCGTCAATCATTTTCTCGACTTGGCGTCTTGAAGCAACTCCCGCTCGGGCCAGTGCTTTGTGAAGTCTCTCTTTTGACATATTGGGCAAATCTTGCGCTTTTACACGTTCTGAGCAATAGGGTTTAACTACTTTGGATAGACTTTGAGGTCTCCACCAGTACCCCCAAAGCTCGATCCAGCTCTTTTAAGGCTTTCTGGTTCTGCTGTTCGCTTTCTTTTGAAAAAAATTCTTTTTCTAAAAACAGATCTGCCAGAGTTTCCGGTTCAAGTTGTTCTTTCTCTTCATCTCCCACTTTTTCTTGATTAAGATCTTGATACTCTTTGAGCGAAGGAAGTTCATGCAGCGAGTTAAACGCAAAAAACTCTAGAAATTCTTTGGAAGTTCCGTACAGCAGAGGCCTTCCAAGGCCTTGGGATTTGCCCATGATTTTAACCAGTTTGAGCGTCAGTAAGCGCTTCAGCGAGCCGGAACAATCGACGCCTCGAATATCTTCGATCTCTTGTCGAGTGACCGGTTGGCGATACGCCACAATAGAGAGTACCTCCAACTGAGAGGCAGAGAGGCGCTGCGGCTTTTCTTGAAGCAAGGCTCGCACCAAGTCCCCATAAGCTGGAACGGTTCGAAATACATATCCCCCCCCCACTTCCTGCAGCGAAATCCCGGTTTCGCGATGACGCAAGCTCTCAAAAGTTTCTTGGATTTGCTCTTTGGCGAATTCATAGCCTTGGTTTTCAAAAATCGTTACTATCTGAGCCAAAGATAAGGGTTCGGGAGAAGCAAATAAGATAGCTTCTAAAGCATGTTCTAAGTTAAACATTCCATTCACCCAAATCCGACTCGAACTCGACATCCAAAACTTTGAGATGAATGGCTTCTGCTCCTGGCTCTTGCTTGATTTCTACCAGCTTCAATCGAGCCATCTCCAAAATCGCCAGAAAAGTGACAATCACATCCAAGCGCGTTTTGATCTGAAAATAGCGAAGCGCATCTTGAAAAAGAAACTGCAACTTGATTCGACTAAAATCGATCATCTCGCTTAAGCGAGCTCGAAGGCTGATCGATTCAAATGAAACCGTGTGGCCCGTTTTCGGCTGCAATGCCTCTAATATTTTCGCAAAATTCTCAATCAATTCGTATGAGTTCACCGGTGCCAACAATCGCTCTTCCTGCGCCTCTAAACTGGGTTCTTCATACACACGCCCAAATACGCTGTATCCCAAGGTATCGCGTTTCCCCAGTTGCTCCGCGATTCCTTTAAAACGCTGATATTCGAGCAACCTTCGCACCAAGTCTGCCCTTGGATCTACCAACGCTTCTTCCTCTTCCGTTGAGGTCTCCTCATCCGGCAAGAGCATCCTGCTTTTGATTTGCAGCAACGTCGCCGCCATCAATAAGAATTCGCCTGCCAAATCAAGCTCAAGGTTTTCTATTTCCTCCAAATATTTTTGGGTAATCACAGAAATAGAGATATCGAAGATATCCATCGAGTGCTTCTTGATTAAATGCAGCAACAGATCCAGAGGGCCTTCAAAATTCGGCACCGAAACTCGCAATTCATCGGACTCAGGATTGGGAGAATAGTCTTTCGCATCCAAGTTTTTAAAGGGACCACGAGCTTCGATTCGACAACGATCATCTCCCAGTTGAATCGAGGCTAGATTAAGAGCCATGATATTCCCCATAGCACCATTCTCACACCATACCCTACGACAGTTCCCCCGCCAAAAATTAAAGCAATCAATAAAAACCACGATAATTGAGGAGCCAACAGTTCGTATTTGCGAGCGGCTTCGTGAGGCAGAAACGCCAAAAGTACTTTTGCTCCATCGAGCGGAGGGACAGGAATCAAGTTAAAAACAAAAAGCGAAATGTTCAACAAAATGAAGGGCTGAAAGAGACCTGCCCATTCATATCCCCCGTATTTCACCCCCAACAAACAAAGAGAGGCAAAAAGCAGATTCGATAGCGGGCCTGCAAGGGCAACCCAGCATTCCGCAGTCCGTGTCGCCAGCTCTTTGCCAAAAAATCGACGCTTCAAATAATTTGGATTATAGGGTGAGGGCTTGCCAGCTGCGAAAATTGGAACCCCTGCTCCCGTAGAAGCGGAAGCAACAATCAAGATAGCCGGCAAAGCAACCGTCCAAATGGGGTCAATGTGTTTAAAAGGATCCAGCGTAAGCCGCCCGAGTTGCTCTCCTGTTTTGTCACCTAAGAATCGAGCCATGGCTACATGGGAAAATTCGTGAACGGTAATTGCTAAAATTAACGCTCCTAAAGTCATGACTAGATGCAAAATCACATTATCCATATTTTCAAGCCCTTGGGTGATGTTTATCGTATAGCTGATGCAAACGCCTTTGGTCAACATGCATATAAATTTCGGTTGTGGAAAGATCCGCGTGTCCTAATAATGCCTGAACCCCTCTTAAATCGGCACCACGTTCCACGAGATGGGTGGCGAAACTATGACGAAGCTGATGCGGAGAAACCGATTTTTGAATACCGGCTATTCGGGCGTATTTTTTAAGCTTTTTCCAAAATCCTTGTCGAGTTATTCGAAACAAAGGCCCTTGCCTCTCCTGAAAAATGGAAAGCGACTCCAACGCGCGTTCTCCCAAAGGCACCAAGCGTTCTTTGCTTCCTTTTCCTCGGACTTTAAGAAACCCGCGTAACAAATCAATATCTTGCCAATCCAGCCCGATGAGCTCAGAAACACGCAAACCCGTCGCGTAAAGAACGCATACCATCGCGTAATCCCTGGGTTCTTGAATCGCTGCCATCAGCCCATCCACCTCTTCAAGGCTTAAGAATTGGGGGAGTTTTTTGGCCATCTTCGGCAACTCCAAGTCAACCGCTGGGTTTTTGAGAATCACTCCTTCACGCACCCAAAAGCGGAAAAATTGCCGAATCGTCGATAGGTGCCTGCTCTGACTGCGAACCCCAATCAAAGAAAGTAGAAAGGATTCTTGATAATGCAGCAAATCTTTAGGCATGACTTCGCCAGGCCCTAAAGCGTTTTGTTTTTGAAAGAACTCAGCCAAGCGCTTTAAATCTCGTTCGTAGGCTTCCAGAGTATTCAAAGACAAGGCCTTCTCAACCTGTGCAAAATTTAAAAAACCAGTAATCGCTTGCGACCAAGAGAGCAGTTCGGTCATTGATCGGACTCCAAAGTGGGTCAAAATAGTCCATAAGTGCATACCATGCAACCGATCGAAACGGGTGACGAAGCACCCAACCCAGTGCCTGCGGAGATCGTCCACCAGTATTTGTTTGGGTTTCAATGCTTGCGCAGGTCTGGAACAGGTCGAAGAGAAAGCGTATTATCAAGACCTGCAAACAGCGGGTTGTTCCAAGATTCAAGCTTACTTCATTGCTTTTAATAGCAAGCACGTCAGTAGCTAGCATCGCCTTGCTCGCATGTGACGGAGTTTTCGACGAGCTTACTCAGCCGAATCGATTGAGTTACGCCACGGCCCTACATCCAGAACATTGTCAAATCCGTTTTGCATCAAAAGCTTACGTGCCGCTGCGCTGCGCCCTCCGGAAGCGCAACAAACAATGACCGGCTGCGCTTTATCGAGCCTCGACAAGCTTGAGCCCAATTCACTCACGGGAATATTAATCGCCACAGGATTGGCCCCTTGAGCAACTTCTTCTCGTGTTCGGACATCCAAAACCACGCCGCCCTCGGCCAAATATTCTTTGAGAGAATCCATACTTATCGAGCTTTCACATTCTTCCGCTCTCATTGTCAACACCGATGAGCAAGCTGTTCTTTGGCAAGCTTCAGCATCTTTCTCTCCAGCAGTCGACAGGTTTCTCGAGAAATCTTCAGATTCTTGGCGACTTTTTCGAGTGATTTCGGTTCATCGGCCAGCAATCTATGCTCAACAATGGCATTCGCGTAAGGGCTTTGTACTTCTTGAATCACGCGTTCCAAAGCCTCGCGAACCAAGCTCTTTCTTTGCTCTGCCTCTAGATTCACCTCCGGAATCGACATTGCTCGTTCATCTGGATCGTTTAAACCGCGGGCTTGATTGTCACGTTCATCAATCGCCATGAAAGCTTGCATCTTCGCTCGAATCCAAAAGACCGCGTAAGTCGCAAATCGAACTTGTCGATGGGTTTCGAAAGTTTCCGTTGCCCGCATGAGACCCAGTATTCCCTCTTGCAACAAATCATCGTATCGAAAACGTGAACGCAACATTTGCCCAACCATAAAGTGAACAAGCCCCAGGTTCGCCATCACCAGCGCATTGCGAGCTTTGAGATTGCCTCCTCGCTGAAATTGATCGACTAAAATGGATTCTTGCGCTGAGCTAAGCCGATCGGTCTTGATTTTTTTACTGATCATGAAATAATGCCTTGTGAATTTAATATATAACAAAAACGATTATTTCGGTATTTATATACATATTCCATTTTGCAGAAGGCGCTGCATTTATTGCGATTTTTATTTCACGATTCAGCGTCCAAATCCCGAATTTGCTCAAGCCATTCTTCAAGAATACGAGTCGCGCCAAAATGAGCGATCCGAAAGCGCTCAAACGCTGTATTTTGGGGGCGGAACTCCAAGTCTTTTACCTGTTCCGGAACTCAGAACCATGATCGCAGCGCTCGGAAAAGATGCGTCTGAAATCACCCTGGAAGCGAATCCTGAAGACTTGAACGAAGCCTACCTGAACGAGCTCCGTGCAGCTGGCTGTAACCGACTCAGCTTGGGAATTCAAAGTTTTGAAGACCCCATTCTCAAATTTTTGGGCCGCAAACATCGATCGAAACAAGCTTACGAAACGGTTCTGTTGGCCAAGAAAGCAGGTTTTGAGCAAATATCGGTCGATCTCATCGTGGGCATCGAAGGAGAGAATCTGGAATCCGCCCGCTGGCTGCGAGATCAAGAGATTGGGCATCTCAGTGTTTACTTGCTAACCGTTGAGCCTTTTACCCCTCTTGCCCGTTTTATCGACCAAGGGCGTCTCAAAAAAATCGACGAAGATGTTCAGGCCGATGCTTATATTCGGATGCAAGAAAGCCTCTCGATGCTAGGATATCAACAGTACGAGATCTCGAACTACGCGCTGCCAGGACAAGAAAGCCTGCACAATCGAATTTACTGGTCTCAGGGTACCTATCTAGGGCTCGGACCTGGTGCTCATTCCATGCGTCTGCATGCCGATGGTTCCGTAACCCGTCGACGCAATCTTCCTCTGCTCAACCAGTGGCTTCAAAATCCAAGCTCTGCTCCTCATGAAGCAGAACTGCTCACTCCCGTCGAAGCGCTTCAGGAAGCGCTTGCATTTGGTATTCGAGACCTGCGCGGAATCGTTCCAGAAGCGCTTGCACGCCGACACAAAACTCCACTGGCAGCGAATTTCAAAACCTGTGTTCAAGAGCTCATGGACCGACATTGGCTCGCTCAAGAGCACGGCCGAATTTATTTGACTCAGACCGGTGCTCGATTTGCAGATGCAGTGAGTCGTGCATTTTTAACTCAAGCTAGCGAATAACCCAGCTTATTGAAAAGCCCGTAGCAGCTCTTGGCCTTTCTCTGGTTTCATGCTAGGGTTTGCGACTTATGAATACCAGCTATGATGCGTCTTCTATTAAAATCTTAGAAGGTTTGGAAGCGGTTCGAAAAAGACCTGGAATGTACATCGGGGATACGGACGACGGTTCCGGTTTACATCACATGGTTTTCGAAGTGGTGGATAACTCAGTGGATGAATCGCTTGCAGGCCACTGCGATACCGTCACCGTCACGATTCATGAAGATGAGAGCATCAGCGTAGAAGATAACGGCCGAGGTATTCCGGTCGACATGCACGAATCGGGAAAACCGGCTTGCGAAGTCATTATGTGTGTATTGCACGCGGGGGGCAAGTTTGATCAAAATTCATACAAGGTCTCTGGAGGTCTGCACGGAGTCGGCATTAGCGTGGTAAACGCGCTGAGCGAAGAATTGACTCTGCAAATTAAACGCAACGGCAAGCTTCACCAGCAACGCTTCAGCCGAGGAGATCCTGTTTCAGAGCTTGAGATCATTGGCGATGCGGATACAACCGGAACAAAAATCCGTTTTAAACCGGATGGTCAGATTTTTAACAATATTAATTTTCACTTTGATATTTTGGCCGGTCGTCTCAGAGAACAGGCTTTCTTAAATCGAGGGCTCTCTGTCAAAATCATCGATGAACGAAGCGGAAAAGACAAAGATTTTCTATTTAAAGAGGGCATCAAAGAGTTTGTTCAGTATTTAAATAAAAACAACTCAGCCCTTCACAAAGAGCCTGTTTGCATTTCCGGTTCAAAACCAATGGGTGAAGATGTTCGCGGGCCAGAATGCACCGTCGATATTGCCATCCAATGGAACGACTCGTACCAAGAACATGTATTTTGCTTCACCAACAACATCAAGAACGGGGATGGCGGAGCCCATTTGGCCGGATTCCGAGGCGCGCTGACCCGAACTTTGAATAATTACGTCAACCGCGTATTTCAAAAACAAGTGGGAAAAGCGGTCTTATCTGGGGAAGATATGCGTGAGGGTCTAACGGCTGTAGTCGCCGTTAAACTTCCTGATCCGAAGTTTAGCTCTCAGACGAAAGACAAACTGGTATCCTCAGAAGTCAAAAGTGTTGTCGAAAGCTTGGTTTCCGAACAACTCATGGGTTGGTTGGACGAACATCCAACGGAAGCTAAACTCATTTGTCAAAAAGTGATCGAAGCGGCGCGGGCTCGAGAAGCCGCTCGAAAAGCCCGAGAAATCACGCGTCGAAAAGGCGTCTTAGACGGTTTGGGTTTGCCCGGTAAACTCGCGGACTGCCAAGAGAAAGATCCCGCTTTGTGCGAACTGTTTGTTGTGGAAGGGGATTCTGCAGGCGGTTCCGCTAAAAGTGGACGTGATCGCCGTTCACAAGCCATTTTGCCATTGAGAGGCAAAATTTTGAACGTTGAAAAAGCACGCTTTGACAAAATGCTCTCCAGTCAGGAAATCATCACCCTGATCACAGCACTGGGAACCGGCATTGGGCCCGACGAATTCGATGCTTCGAAAGTTCGCTATCATAAAATTGTCTTGATGACCGATGCAGATGTGGACGGAAGCCACATCCGAACTCTGCTTTTGACTTTTTTCTATCGCCAAATGCGTGAATTGGTCGAGCGTGGCTATCTGTATATCGCTCAGCCTCCGCTTTATAAAGTTCAAAAAGGCAAAAAAGAACACTATTTGAAAGACAACGATGCTCTCGAGCGATTTTTAGTCCATCATATGCTGGAGTCCTTAGAGGTACATTCTCAAGAAGGCCTCATCGCTCAAACCGAACTTCAGAAAGGGATTACCGCTCTTTATGCCTATCAGCGCATGCTTGAGCGAATTCGCAAACGACAAGAACCTCGTATCGTCGATGCCCTCGTCCGTGCAGTTAAAATTGAAAGCCTAGAAATCAATCTGGAAGCTCTGTCTCATCACGTTATGCATCACTCACCCGAAATTATGCCCGTACAGACTCATCTGTCCGAGCAAGGGCTCGCGATCACCAGCTTGCACAATGGAGCTCCGATTGAGACGCTCATCAACGATGCCTGGCTCAAAAGCATCGAACTGCGAGAACTGAAACGGCTTGCCATGCAAATTGAGATTTTGGGAAGCGGGCCCTATCGCGTTGTTCGAAACCAAGGTGATTTTGAAGCAAAGTCGATTTTTGAACTGGCCGATTACCTTGACCAAATCGCTCGCAAAGGCCAAACCATCCAGCGCTACAAAGGTCTCGGAGAGATGAACCCGGCACAGCTTTGGGAAACAACCATGGAGCCAACGCATCGAACGCTGCTCCAAGTTAAAATCGAAGATGCCGTGGAAGCAGATGAAGCCTTTTCTGCCTTGATGGGCGATGAGGTAGAACCACGTCGCATTTTCATTGAAAATGCCGCGTTGGATGTGGTCAATCTTGATATTTAGACGAGTCTTTGAGCTAAGCTTCAAACAGCTTCGTTTGATCGTGCCTCAGTCATTGACGAAAGGCTTAATTCCAAGCATACTGCTACTTCCTCATGAAAACACTTCTCAATGTAGGTGGAACCCGAAATGCTCATGGAACACGCATCGCTCGGCGCATCACTTGCGATAAGTGCGGGCAGCAAGATCACATCACAGCCCGACCTTCTCGAACTCACGGCACTTTTTGCCGCGCTTGTGCTCTTGAAGTTTTAAATGCGCTTGAAGTGGGTAAAAAAGCTCCTCGCGACTTAAAAGAGCTCTGCTGCAGCAACTGCCAGCGAAGCTTTACGCTTCCGGTGCATGTAGAAATCAAAAAAGGCACCCTCTGCCCAAGCTGTCTTCGGGGTTTTGAAACCTGGCGGGGCTCTGTGAACATGTCTGCATCGGATCGAGCATCCTTGCATTGTGAAGTTCGAAAATCTGGCGTAATGCTCCGAAAAAGCGCATGAATTTTGAAAAACTTTTAAGCCCAAGCCAATATTTAGCGGCCACGACTCTTGATGCCCCCATTTGCATTCTTGCAGGGGCAGGCACCGGAAAGACTCGAGTGATTACACACCGGATCGCCTATCTGGTCTCTCAAGGAGTTGAGCCCGAATCGATTTTGGGACTCACTTTTACCAACAAAGCCGCGGGTGAAATGCGCGAGCGAGTCGATCATCTTTTGCCCGGCATGGGGCGGCGCGTAGAACTTGGAACTTTTCACAGCTTAGGTGCCAAATGGCTTCGGCAATATGGGCACTTTGTCGAAGTATCTCCAAGTTTTGTGATTTACGATTCCAACGACAGCGAAAAAATTTTGAAAGAGCTGGCCCTGAACGCCATGAATCTCTCAAAGGACTATTTGTCGTTTTACGAAGCACAAATCGACTCTTGGCAAAACGAAGGTCTGCACCCAGAGCAAGTGGATTCCCGCAATGACCAACGCTTGATGCGCGCTCGCGAACTCTACCGCCTTTACAACAAGCGTTTGCAAGCAGCGGGAGCTCTTGATTTTAACTCGATCTTAATCAAAGTCCGCGATCTGACGCAAAAACCGGAAGCCATCGCTGCTCTGCAAAAGCGGTTTCGCCATATTCTAGTCGATGAGTACCAAGATACGAACGCCGTTCAATCTGAAATCGTCTACGCCCTTGGCAAAAGTGCTGATAGCGTGGCAATCGTTGGAGACGACGATCAATCCATCTATGGTTGGCGAGGAGCCAAGCCTTATAACTTGGAAGAGTTTCTGACGCGCATGCCAGGAACTCAGTTGATAAAACTGGAAGAAAACTACCGTTCAACCAGTGCGATTTTGAATGCAGCCAACGCCATTATCTCCAACAATGATCGGCGACTCGGCAAGACCCTGATCTCGAAAGCAGGGGCTGGCCAGCTTGTTCGAGTCATACGAACCACAAGCGACCGCTACGAAGCCGACTTAGTCATTCATCAGATCGAACACAGAGTACGCCAAGGAAGAAACTTGAACGACATTGCCATCTTAATGCGGGCCAATGCACAATCGAGACCCTTCGAAGAAGCCCTTCGCTTTGCACAGCTGCCTTATCGGCTAGTCGGTGGCGTCAAGTTCTACGACCGAAAAGAGATCAAAGACATTTTATCGATTTTAAGAACAGCCGTGAATCCTAAAAGCGACTTAGACCTTGTGCGGGCCTTGCTTGGAACGAAGCAAGGAGTCGGAGCAACGAGCGTTAGCAAAGCACAAAGCCATGCTGCCGTCCTCGAGATTTCGCTTTTTGAAGTATTTCGGTCTTCTGAAAAATTAGCCCACGCAGGCCTGTCTAAAAAAACAGCTGAAAAAATCGTCGCCTTTTCCAAAGCCCTTGAAGAGCTGGGCCAAGCTTCGCTCAATGCAGCGCAAGCCATCCAAAGAGCACTCGATATCAGCGGTCGTGAAGAAAAAATTGAGGAAGAACGCTTAGAAAACTTAGAACAACTTATTTCAGCGGCTCAACAATACGTTGAAGATTGCGAAGTTTACGATCAGGATCCATCGATTTTAGGCTTTTTAGAAAACGCCGCTCTGCTGTCCAGCGTTGACGAGATGAACAATCGAGAACATACGTACGGAGCGGTCACGCTTATGACCCTGCACGCCGCGAAAGGTCTTGAGTTTCATACAGTCTACATGGTTGGCATGGAAGAATACGGGTTTCCCCATGCACGAGCCCTAGAGGATACTGCCAAACCCGATGATTTGGAAGAAGAACGCCGATTGGCCTACGTTGGAATGACTCGAGCCCGAGAAGAACTCATTTTAACCTATGCCACTCGTAGACTGATTCGAGGCCAGATCAAAGGACGTGCTCCGAGTCGATTCCTGCGTGAGCTTCCCAAGGATTGGGTTACTGGAGATTTGCCTTACCAGACCTTTTCCTAAGATTTCATCATTCGACTTATACACGTAACTTACTTAAACGGAGTTCAGAGCTCTTCCAAATGACCGTATGGCTCAGAAATGTGGGCCTTTCGCTCACGATTTACCAAAAGGCTCTCAGGCTCACTGGACTCATCGGATTTTTGTTCGAAGCGACTTAGAATGCATTTTGTTAAAACTGCTGTTTTTTCTCCTAGCTTTTGACAAATTTTTGATTGTTGATTTTGATCACGTCGATCTTGCATGCATTGTTCCACAAGCTGGTTGAGTTCATTCACATTCTCTTGCATGATAGATCGATTAAGAAACAAACAACGCATCAAAATTGCGTGAATGCTATCCAAATAACTTTCTGAATACGTGGATATTTCATTCCCGAGCATGCTTGCATACGATCGTTCAACAAATACACGTAATCCATCACATTGGGCCTTTAGGTCCGCTGGGCGGCGCTTTGAATCCGAAATATAGCAGGCTTGAACTTCAGCATTCGTGAAAGGGCTTTTGAGTTCACGAGACGCGTAAGAAGATAAAACAAGGATAAAAATAAGGAATGCATACTTCTTCATGCTCACTGGATCTCAAAAATATTTTTCAATGTCAACAAGCGACTGTGTCTGTTGAAAACGAACAAAAGAAGGGATTGGGAAATAAAAACAAGGCCACATTGCTTTTTCTTTCAGTCAATTGATCCGAGGTGCCATGTATTTTGTTCTTGAAAATAGCCAACTCAAACAAAGCGAAGAAGAACTCAAAGGGCGCTTTTACCTCAAAGGCCATTACGAGGGACTTCAATTCGTGGCAGAAAGCTCTGTACTCGGCGACATTCCTTTAGCCAGCGAAGGGAAGCCCGGCTGGTTCGAGCTATCTTCCCAACACTTCTATTCCCAACAAACGGCACAACTTCCCGTATCGCCCTACATTATTGGATACATGACCCCAGAAGGCTTTAAACCTTCCAAGAAAAACATCTACTGACCCAAGATGAGCGCTTGAGCGTTTTCTAAGGCCTCAGACAAATTTTCTGGTTGCGTGCCGCCTGCCTGGGCGAAATCCGGTCGTCCTCCACCTTTTCCCCCAATCTTCTCTGCAAGCTTGCCAACCAAGTGGCCCGCGTGATAGCGACCTACCAAATCAGGCGTTATCGCTACCAACAAGCTGCATTTCTGAGCACTGCTTTGAAGTCCTAAAACAACAATCCCGGACTTCATTTGGTTTCGGAGCTCATCTGCAAAATGCTGGAGCTGCTTGACTTCGATATTTTCAAGTTTCTCAGCAATCAACGAGATTCCATGGCAATCTCGTATCTTCGAAACAAGCTGAGCAGCACGTTGAGATGAGTCTCGATCTTGCGCTTGCTCTAGCTTTTTTTTCAACTCTTTGAGTTCTGCTTGCAGAGCAGATAATTTTTCGACCGTTTGCGTCACAGAGCTTCCAAGCATCTTAGCGATTTGGCTCAATGATTCATGCTCGCTCTGCCCCATCGAAACCGCAGCTTGCCCTACAACCGCCTCAATGCGCCGAACACCGGCCGCTAAAGGCCCCTCTGAAATGATTCGGAAAGATCCCATATCTCCGGTTCGAGCCACATGCGTGCCACCACACAACTCAATCGAATGCGAACCCAGCTCCACAACTCGAACCTTTTGAGCATACTTCTCGCCAAAAAGCGCCATCGCCCCTTTTTGTTTTGCCTCCTCCAGAGGCATGATCTCGGATCGAGCCATTTTGTTTTCCAAAATCCAAGCGTTGACCTGTCGCTCAACTTCCAGCAAGTCGGCGGGTGCAATGGCTTCAAAATGCGAAAAATCAAAACGAAGCTTTTCAAAACTCACCCAAGATCCTTTTTGGGTTAAATGGTCTCCGAATTTTTGACGTAGAGCTGCGTGCAATAGATGCGTTGCTGAATGATGGCGTCTGATTTGATCCCGTCGCTCTGTATCCACTCGTGCTTTCAAGAAATCACCCTCAGAGACAGAGCCAGAAAGAACTTGAACACGGTGAATCGACAACCCTGCAATTTTTTTCGTATCGAGGACTCGAATATAAGCGTCTTTGTTTTCGAGCGTGCCGGTATCTCCAATCTGGCCTCCAGACTCCGCGTAGAAGGGTGTTTTTTCCAGCAAAATCTCGTTTCCATGCACCGCCAATACTTGAACGCCGAGTTCAGGCACATCGTCAAATTCACTCATCCCAAATTGATCCGCCCATTGTTTGTAGCGATCATCGATCCCTTTGAGACCCAAATCCCCGGCAGAAGCCGCTTCATGGGCCTTTTTAGCCTTTTCAAACGAGACCCAATCCAGATTAAGCTTTTTTTCTTCGGCTAAAATTTCGGTCAAATCAGCCGGAAATCCATAGGTTTCGTAAAGCTTAAAAACGACCGCTCCATCCAAACTATCTCCCGGCTTCAAGGACTTGATGGCTTGATGAAACAATTCGAGCCCACGCCCTAAGGTTCGACGGAAACTCTCTTCTTCTTGCAAAACAACTTTTTGAATTAAAGCCTTTGCTTGGTTGAGCTCCGGGTAAATGCTTTGATATTGAGCGACCACTTGCGCGCATACTTCCTGAAAGAACGCTTGTTTAAAACCCAATCGGGCTCCGTGCCGAATCGCGCGCCGCATAATTCGCCTCAACACATAGCCTCGCCCATCGTTACTTGGCAAAACTCCATCTGCAATCAAAAAAGTCGTCGCTCGGCTGTGATCCGCAATGACCCGCATGGAAACATCGTCTTCCAAATCGCTCGCTTGGTAGTTTTTTCCCGATTGACGAGCACAAAAATCGACCAAACTTTTGAGAAGATCCGTATCGTAGTTGCTTTGAAGGCCATTCAAAATCGTGGTCACCCGCTCCAGACCCATTCCAGTATCGACGCTAGGCGCAGGCAAAGGCACGAGAGTCCCATCGGCTTTTCGCTCGTATTGCATGAACACAAGATTCCAAAACTCCATCCGCCGATCCCCTTCATCTTCCCCTTCTCCGCGATCGTAATGAATCTCTGTACAAGGGCCGCAAGGACCCGTATCGCCCATGGACCAAAAATTATCCGCAGCACCTTTGCGACTGATCTGGTGGCTTGGAACCCCGATTTGCTTCCAAATTTCTTCGGCTTCTGTATCGGGCGGCAAAGTGCCTTCTCCTCCAAAAACCGTTATAAAGAGCTTTTTCGGATCCATGTGAAGCTCTTGCGTCAAGAACTCCCAAGCGTAAGCACACGCCTCTTTCTTAAAGTAATCACCAAACGAAAAATTGCCCAACATTTCAAAGAACGTATGATGTCGAGCCGTCCGACCGACGTTTTCCAGGTCATTGTGTTTTCCACCGGCTCGAACACACTTTTGGCTGCTGGTAGCGCGGGTATAAAAGCGCTTTTCTTGACCGGTAAACACATCTTTGAATGGTACCATACCGGCGTTGACGAACAATAGGGTCGGGTCGTCCTGCGGCAGCAAGGGACTGCTCGCAATCACCTCATGGCCTTTACGATGGAAAAATTCCAAGAACTTTTGACGAATCAAAGTGCTATGCATGCAGCCTACTTTAACAGGTATCGTTGAGAATGAGTAGAGAGCCTCAGCACGAAAGAAAAGCGACTTCGCTTGACAACCCTGTAATTTCAAAGTTAAACTTTGAAAATGCAGGGTTTAAAAAGAAATGCATTAGAATCAATCTCTTATCTACTTAAAAATTTCCCCTGAGTCGCTTTGTTAGGTCCGCGCCAGGTGGGTAAGACGACCCTCATGGGGCAGTTGCAGCCAGATCAGCCACTTTTTGATTTGGAGCGGCAAAGCGATTTCTCTCGAATTTCCTATGATCCTGAGTTTTTTCTGTACAGCGAAAAAAGCCCGATTAAAATTGACGAGGCTCAGCTCCTCCCGACCCTATTCCCAGCTCTACGAGTCGCCATAGACAAAAATCGAAAGCAAAATGGCCAATACTTGATCTCAGGTTCCAGCTCTCCTGAGCTTCTTTCGAAAATTACGGAGACACTCGCAGGTCGAGTAGCTCTCTTTGAGGTGTGCGGGTTTTCACTGGCAGAGTCATACTCAAAGCCTGTCTCTGAATTTTACCAAGCGATCATTCAGAACAGGCCTGATGACTTACTGGCCCTAAAGCCTCGCTACACCTTTGAAGAACTTTCCGCTCATTGCCTCTCGGGCGGCTATCCGGAAGCCGTGACAAGCTCGGATCTCCGCTTTAAGACTTTGTGGTTCGAAAACTACCTTGAAACCTACGTTAAACGAGATGTTCGAACCCTATTCCCAGGCATTTCTTCGGAAACATTTCAGCGATTTGTTCGAATGTTGGCAACTGCATCGGGGCAACAAATTAATTTTTCTACTTTCGCCCGATCCCTGGAGGTTTCCCAACCGACAGCAAAAAACTACTTTAGAATTGCCGAAGGAACCTTTCTCTGGCGCTACCTTGAAAGTTACCATAGCAGTTCTATGAAACGAGCCCTCAAGACTCCAAAGGGATACTTGCGTGACACCGGACTTCTCTGCCACATGCTTGGAATCTCAAACATCAGCAATTTAAGGGCGCATCCGCATTTTGGTTACGTTTGGGAAATATTTGTCATCGAGCAAATCGTCAAAGAATTCCAAAATCAACTCATCAAAGTAACTCCCAGTTACTATCGCACTCAAGATCAAGCAGAAGTCGATTTGCTACTGGAAGGACCGTTTGGCTTAGTTCCGATTGAAATTAAAGCAGGCATGAAAACCGAGCTCCGCCATCTGCGTTCGCTTCAAAGTTTCGTAGAACAAAATGCTTGTCCATTTGGGCTTGTCGTCAACAATTCCCTGAACCCATCCTATCTATCTCGAAATATCATTCAGATCCCGGCAGGTTGCCTCTAGTGCAAGGAAGCAAGATCCTCCCCGGATGAAAGGAAAGTGCTGACGCGTTACAGCGCATATGGCAACAGCGCGCGACACTCTTTTCGAAGACCTCCAAATACTCTTCCAAACACCTCGTTCCCAAAACGCTGAAAGCTCTATTCTGAATTTACTGAAACGCTTTCGAGTCCAATTTAAGCCAGGTTCTGAACCTTCAACGCACACCGCTCGAAAAAGTCTCCTGGATCAGCTCAAAGCATTGTGGGAGGCAAAGCAAGCAGGCGACCGGCATAGGGCCCTCTCGAAAACATTGGACAGCTTTCGCATGCAGGTCAAAGCTTCCTCGGGGAAAAAAAGCGCTGCCAAATCTTTTGAAGAAATGATATCGAAGAAAAGCAGCAGCAACTTTCGCGTTGGCCAGCCTCTGGCCGGGGGACCTCAGAGGCGTGATCGCATTCGAGGGGAATGCCCAAAGTGTCGAGGCATGGGAGTTGTGTTGGCTCGATCTTATCATGGTGATGAATATCTTTCGTGCATCTACTGCGGGTATCAGACGTATCGAACGGCCATGGGGCCTGAGTTCGATTTGCCTTTGGCAGCGGAACTTCTTAACCGTCGCTTTGATGATCGCCAAGAGCAGCTTGCTTAGCTTCATGCTGATGGCTTCTGCCTGCACTTGTCAGAGCCCTCCCCTGCAACCCACTCTTGTATTCACCACCAACTTCAACGGGTGGGTTGAGCCCTGTGGCTGCACCGCGGACCCTTTGGGAGGCATCGCACGGCTGGCGACTTTGCTCAAACAGTATCCCAAAGCCTGGTGGATTGATGCAGGGAACACACTGAACGATCCAACAGCCCAAGAAGCTTGCCCGGATGCCGAGAAATCCGACCTCCTGCTTAAAACGCTCAAAACACTGGGCTGCCGAGGCACGGTTTTAAAAGTGGGCGAGGCCAAATCCATGTTTGCATCGGCTGGAATACCCATCCTCAGTTCGTCGGGGTTTGCGGTTATAGAACCTCGACCGGGACTCAAAGTAGGCATTGCCAATATCAGCAGAAAGGAACTGGAAGCCAAAAACTCCGAGTGGGCAAAGCTTTCTTTGGTGATTTGGGGACAAGCACCGGGCAGCGAGCTGTACCCTCCCTTTCGCCTTGGCCCAAAAGGTCCTTTTGTTTTTTCGGCAGGCTCTCAGGGACAACACCTAGGGGTTCTTGAAATCGTCAACTGGAAAACCGGGGTGGCTGCTCCACTCGATCTGGATGATTCAAAAAGCCAGCGCGATCAAGAGGTGATGCTACTCAAAAATCGAATCGATTCACTTCAAAAAATGCCACACTCTGAGTTCATCAAAAACCGGATCCAGCTTGCCAAAAGTGAGTTGTCCACCATTCAAAAAAAACCTTTAAAAAGGCCCGAAGGCCCCTTTATACGATTTCAAGCCATCCCAATCCGAAAAGAAATCAAGCCGGATCCCCAAATTGCCAAGAGCTTAAAGGCTTACGAAGACAATCTTCCCAAACGACTAGCAGCTTGCGAATCTGGGATTCAATGCCCAACGCTCAAAACCGGAGAAGCTTCTTACGTCGGAGCCGAAAGCTGCAAAACTTGTCATTCAGCGGCTTATGAATTCTGGAAAAAAGCGGTTGTCGAAGTCACTGGCAAAGATGAACAGGGCCGGATCATCAAAACACTGTCAGGACATTCCGTTGCTTGGAAGACGCTTCAAGATAAGAATAAAGCCCTCGATCGCAACTGCATCGGATGCCACAGCGTGGGTTTCATGAAGCCCGGCGGCTATTGCAAAGCAGAAGAAGTAGACTTTCGAGGAGACGTTCAATGTGAATCTTGCCATGGGCCTGGAAGCTTACACGCTCAAGACGGCGATAAATCGAAAATCCAAAAGTCGGTTCCTGAAAGCCATTGCCGATCTTGTCACCATGTTCCCCATATTCCAAGCGAACAATCGTTTGTGTATCGAGATAAACTCAAGGTGATTTTAGGGCCTGGGCATGGGGAATCGCTCTTGTTGAAGCTTAATAAGTAGGTTACACGCTGCTTTATGACGTTTGTAGTGACCGATAATTGTCAGCGTTGCCGTTTTACCGACTGCGTGTCGGTGTGCCCTGTGGACTGTTTTTATGGAGACGCCGAACAGCTCTACATCAATCCAGACGAATGCATTGACTGCGGAGCCTGTGAGCCTGAATGTCCAGTAAGCGCTATTTACGACGAATCCAATCTTCCGCCCGAAAAACAGTTCTGGTTAGCCATCAACGCTGAGCGGGCTGGGCAATGCGAAAATATCACCCAAAAGCAAGATCCGCTCCCGACAGCTGAGCAACGCAAAAAAGAACTTGGGTTTGAATAGAACAGCGAACTAACCCAGGACAATCCAGAAAATGAATCTTCCCTCTCCTGTTGGGAGAGGGCGTCTAGTTTTTTGCGATCGCCCTGCGAACTGACTCAGCGAACACAACGGACATAGTAAACATTGCTCATATGGTCGCTCTCGACCTGCCCACTATAAAAGTAAAGCAACCATGCGTAGCCGCCAACCAGCGTATTGGACCAATACCACGATTGGTCATCTTCTTCTAAGGCACTACGTTGTTGATACAGCGCTTCTAATTCCCAAATCGTTGGCAACCTCCACCCTTCTGATGAGTGGCTCGCGGCGTAAGCTTCAGCCTCTTCAAAAGTCATTAGTTGCGAACTCCGAGCGCTCCATTCCAGGGCAGGTACGTCCTGAGATGCGCGTGGCCCTGGATAGCTATCTTCTGCTCGACTCAGCGGATCCACTCGCATCGACTGAGTGCGAACGCTATTGAAGGAAAATACATGGAGGGTAAGAGCTTCACGCACCGACCCATCGATCTCGCCTTGCAGATTGAATAGCTGAGCCAGCTGCTGATGCATCTCTAATTGATCCTTTTCCAAATCATCATCATGCGTTTGCTCTAAGAGCCGTTCAAGATGACGGCTCAACACATTGCGAAGTTCCTGATCCGAACCCACTTCAGGGCTCTGCAAAACTTGCCTCAGCACCAAGATCAGATCTTTCGAACTAGGTTTTTTCCTCTTGAAAAAGGGCTCATTCGTCTCCCCAGGAGCCCAAGGATCGGATAAGTCCTGGCCCACATCGCCAGCAAAAGGCTCCGATTGAGGCGATGGGTCGCCCGCACCGGGAATGAAACATATTCCCGGTACCGAATGTTTTTCCCCAGACACAGGCAAAGATAATTCGCCCGGTGCTGCATCTGTCAGGTCTAAGCCCATCTCCAAAGCTCTTTCTTGACGTTTCTCAGGCAAAGTACCGAGCTCAATCAGTCGCAAGAGCTCTTCTTCTGCTGCCTCACAAGCCTTGCCGATTTGGCGCAGTCGGTGAATCTCTCGTCGAAGTTCTTTGATACGGTTATTGCGCTGGCTCATTTGCGCGATGTAGTCGTCGCCGATGCGAGTCAGCGGCACCCAAGCCGAACCCAGCGAGAAGAGCTTTAGCTCTCGAACGCTATCTCGGATCTGCTGACCCATTCGAGCCATCTCGGACCTAGCATCTTGCAACCAAGCAGGACGATGCCCGAACAAATTCCAAGCTAACAAATTGGGAGACAGGGCAAAAACAAAAAAAATAGAAACGAAGATTGGATTCATATTAAACAAGACTTTCCTCTCATTGATGAAGTTATTCGAAAACCTACTCTTCTGGTCGTACACTCTGTTTGGTAGAATTGTGAATATTTGCTTAACAAGCAAGCATGAACCTGTGCTGGGATTCTCCATTCCCCAGCAACAAGGCGGAGCTGTTTCACACCAAAAGCATCCGCGAAGCGGATGAAAAGAGTGAACAGCATCCTGGATTTCTACTGTTGCTCTTTTTGAACAACAATCTGATTTTTTTCAAATTTAACGGAAATAAGCTCGCCTTTTTCAATCTTCAGAGAGTTCAAGGGAAGACGCAAAAATGGCCCCGAGTTATGAACACGCTGAGCTCGATAGATTCTTCGAGAACCCTCTTTCGGAGTGGCTCTTCCGCGATGAGTGGGTAGATTTTGAACCACCCAGCGCTCAAAAGAATCAAGATTGATCTGTTTGTTAACAGCCAAAGCTCTAAGAGCTTTCTTGATTGCAATCGAGCTAGCAGTACCTCCTGCGTAGAGCTTTGAGATTGCAGAGACCCCTTCGCTTAAGTAAACAATCTGTAAATCTTTATATGAGGACTTTTGTCGTCTGGATTTTTGTATTTCTTTGTGTAGATGCATTATGCGTTCCAATAAAGCATACTGACGCTAATCAGACAACTAGAAATACTTTACCGACGTCGTATAAATCGAAATGAGCCCTTTTTCCTGTGTCAGCACAACCTTTGTCGCGATTTTCATTGATATCTTTCGGTGTTTTAACTATTCATTGGGGGTGCTGGATAATAAAGACACCCGATAGAAGCAACGCTTGAACCATTTTTTGAGAGCTGACGCAAAAGCTTCGAGAGATCTGTAAAGTGGATGGATCTGTTTACGATATCGATTTCATTCCCACTGGAAACTTCTTAAGTAATCGAAAAGCGCAGATCGTTGACGTGCTCAAACTCGCGAATTTTCCTTAATCGGGCTAAAATCTCAGGTTTTCGAAACGCCAAATCATGCGCTACGGAAGACGATGATACTTCTGCCAAAATCACCCGATTTCCTCGGTCGAAAAAACCGACTAATTTCATCTTTTGGCTTAATTCCGAGCCCAAAACCGGCCGCCAAAGCTCAGGAACAAAACAGCTTGCTTTGAGCAGAAGTTCCGACAAAGAGCTTTTTAGGATTAAACCGCGAAGATCTTGTTTAGGAAGCCGGGCTCCTGCTTGTTTGGGCAAAGATAGGAGGTCCAGCAATCGATTCTCCGGTTGAGGAGGGATGTAAGTGGTCTCCTGTTCTTTCTGCTTTTGATGCTTCCAGTAGCGCGTTGCCGCGCGCACAGCCCCCACTTCCGAAGGACCACTTTTTAGGCTCTCCGACTTGACGTAGTCTATCAAACGCTGCTTTTCTCGCTGCTTCGTGGGTTTTTTCGGTGCCAGCCGAGCCATGCTGGCCATAGCCAGTTGCGAAAATTTCAAGAGAGACTCGGCATCGCTCGCATACGAAAGATCCTGCGCTACCCGTTCCAGCTCAAACCGAACCCAGGCTCTTTGGTCACGGGTCAATTCCTCTCCAGGCCAACCCGCCCGAGAAAGCTCCGTCACCGCCAATCGAGCGGCTTCCTTCCAGGCTTCTAACAACGTTTCACTTTGTTCAAAATGCCGTTTCAAAATTTTATAGACGGTTCGCGTTGCGTCATCCATCATTCAAGAGTCCCTTCCTCGGATCTCCCAAAACATAGCGGAGAATCAGTTGCGATTGCAACAGCTTGGTCTGTGCTTCTTGCTCATCTTTCTGAGCCTGAAACAAACGCGTTTGCTCATCCAGCAAGTCTAGGCTGGTAGCTTGACCCAATTGATAGCGATTCTGAGCGCTATTTAAGGCCGCTTCATTGATTTCAACCAAGTTTTTTTGCAAAGACAACACCTCTTTCGCGCGCTCGAGCTCTACTTTGGCTCCGGCTATCTGAAGAGCCATCCCTCGCTCCAGAAGCTGCTTTTTTTGCTTTTCTTGGCGCCATTTCGCTCGAGCCGTTTGCGCCAGGCCATACCGAGCATAGCCGTCGAAAAGGGGGAGTGATACATTCAGACTCCACTGCCACTGCATGTCTTGTTTCAAGGGAGCGAGAAAGCCGGTTTGAAACTGTAGGGTCGGCATGAATTGCCAAAGGCTACTCTGACTATTCAGCCATGCTGCCTGGACTGAAATACCAACCGATTTCCAATCCGATCGATGGATTCGGGCCTCTTCTAATAAGTCATCCGTCTTCATGGAGCTAGGTAGCTCCCAGCCTCTCACTGGGCTCAACTCCACTTGCATATTGCAACCCAACAGATCCGCCAAAGCCCCTCTGGAAGTTCGGACCGATGCTTGGTGATTTGCGTAATCCAGCTGCGTCTTGGTAACCAAGAGCTCAGCGCGTTTCAAGTCCAATTTCGAAATCTCTTGAAGGTCGGCTTTTCTTTGTGCTGCGGCATAGTGCTTTTGAGAGATTTCGTGCTGCCGAGCAGACAATTCCAGTCGTTTTTGGTGCATAAAAGCCTGAAGATAGGCTTCGGCAACCGCTAACAACATCGTCTCTTGTTGCCGTTCGTAAGAAGCTTCAGCGACCTTGACAGACTGAAATGCACGAACCGCCGAGAGGCCAGCAGAGACATCGATCAAGGGAATCTGGAGATTTCCTGTCCATTGAATGGTCTCTCCGATCACACTGCCTCCGACCAGATTCGGCAAGAGGCGCTGCAGAGACTGTTTCGCCAACCCTTTTGAGACATGGATCTCCTCGCGGGCGCTTAGGATACGCTCACTCCGAGTGACAGCAAAATCGAAGGCCTGGGAAAGGGTCAAACTCTGAGGTGGTGCTTCAGCTTCGATCGCAAGATTCAAACTCAGCAAGCTCGATAGAAAAATCGAAAACATGATTTGGTTCTAACGATCTCGTTTGAGTTTGGAAAGCCAGATGAGCCACATAACCCTTTGCGCAATGGATCGGAACCACTCGACTCCAAGAGACAGGCTGTTTCAAAGAACCCAGAATCGGCTCCCCGTTCACTTTGCACAATGCTTCTTTAGCGGTCCAGATACGAAAGAATTCGGCTTCATCGCAGCAAATCTTTTCAGGCCCCCAAAAAAATCGCTGAGCAAGCTTCTGAAAGTTTGGCATCGGCCGAAGCCATTCCAAATCGATCCCAACGGGTTGAGAATCATCCACAGCAAACAGGGCCATTCGATAACTATGGCTTAAGGAGAAATGGATCCCTTCGTGCAAAGGTTTGCCCCAGCACCCGTAACGAATATCGAGCGATGACAATGGAATCTTGAGCTCTAGGGCTAAAATCTTTCGCATGGCACGCTGCGCGTCGCTCTTTTCCCGGATTGGAATACGATAAATTCGAACCATCCAAAACTTTGTATCATCTGCCTTGCATTTTTAGAAATAGGCTTTGGAACACTGACAAAGACTTTGCTAGAGGGCAAGCCAGTTTTTTAAAGTTCGCTGAACTAAGTCCAACTCCTTCATTGAGATTTTTCCGACTACCTCTTTAATTTTTGTTCGTGGAATGCTTACAATTTTATCAACCATGACCTGAGATTTATTGTGCAATCCATTGCTTGGATGATGTCCAATCGATACCCTGATCAACGATGCATCATGCACCTCCGAGGTGATAGGACAGAGTGTGATGCTGGGGTGGGTTTCATTGAACAAGTCAGACTGCACAACAACGGCTGGTCTTGGTTTACCATAATCACCTTGAGTCACGCAAATAACAACATCGCCTCTGGAAATTTTCATACCCAACCCTGAGTATCAGCGTTCTCTTCCCAGAAGGTATCCGTTTTGTCCTGGCTTGAAACCAGCAGGCTCTGTCTTTTTGCCTCAGATTCAAGCGATGGATTCTTGAGGCTTTTCATGTAGATACGCAAAGCTTCAACAATAACCCAATTTTTCCCTCGCTGAAGCTGTCGAGACGCGGCTTCAAGCTCTAATCTTAGATCTTCCGACAGGCGTACGCTCGTTGTGGCACTCATAACACACAGTATTGCATCTTTAACCTCAGCAATCAAGTCAGAGTCAATTTCGCATGGGGCGAATCTAAGTCCAATGAAGTTTCTCTAAGGCCCACAGTGAATATCGACGCTCAATTCGGACCATCCAAAACTTTGTATCATCTCTGCCTTGCATTTTTAGAAATAGGCTTTCAAACTATCGATCCTATGATCTCCATCGAATCCATCAGCCAAGCTTTGATCCAAGCAGGAGGAAAACCCGTTTTGGTCGGAGGCTCCGTCCGAGACCGTCTCTTAGGAACACTCAGCAAAGATTTCGACCTAGAAGTTTATCAGCTGTCTATCGATGCTGTTGAACAAGCCTTGAAGCCGCTCGGTGCTCTTCATGCTGTTGGAAAAAGCTTCGGGGTTTTGAAGCTCAGAAACTTTGATATCAGCTTGCCAAGAACCGAGAACAAAACAGGACAGGGTCATAAAGGGTTTATCGTTCAAACCGACTCAGAGCTTTCGTTTGAACAAGCGGCATCGCGTAGAGACTTTAGCATCAATGCGATGGGAATCGATTTAATAACGGGCGAGCTTTTAGATCCATTCGGCGGACAGGCCGATTTAAAGCAAGGAATTTTGCGACACGTCTCGGACGCGTTTGACGAGGATCCTCTCCGGGTTCTCAGAGCCTGTCAGTTTACAGCCCGGTTTAATCTTCAGATTCATGCGGAAACGCTCATCAAGTGCCGAAATCTCAATGCGGAGCTTTCCAGCCTGCCACGAGAACGCATCGGAGAAGAATTCAAAAAACTTTTAAGCGCTGCAAAACCCTCGCTCGGCCTTCAAGCACTTCGGGAGACTGGAGCACTCTGCCTGTTCCCGGAGTTAGCGGCTTTGATCGATTGTCCCCAAGACCCTCAGTGGCACCCAGAAGGAGACGTTTGGATTCACACCCTCATGGTCATCGATGAAGCTTGCAAATTATCCGACTCCTTGACCATTCGCTTAGCCGCTCTGTGCCATGATTTAGGCAAACCCGAAACCACTCGCATGGAAGATGGCCGATGGCGAAGCAAAAATCATGAATCTGCTGGTGCTCTTCCTACCCGCCAATTCTTAACGCGTTTGGCGCTATCGGAAGATCTCATCCGCGAAGTCATTCCACTCGTCCAAGAACACCTGAAACCCTGCCAACTCTATCGAGTCCGAGATCAGGTTTCTTCTGCTGCCATTCGTCGACTCGCTACACGCGTCAACATCGAAAATCTGTGCCTCGTAGCCAAAGCCGATTTCTTAGGACGCACCACGGAAGACGCGAAATTGGGCATCGATCCTTCCAGTGAATGGCTTTTAGAACAAGCTCAAACCCTAGCGGTGCACCAAAAAGGCCCTGAGCCTATTTTATTGGGCCGACACCTGCTCGAAATTGGTTTTCAAGCAGGTCCTACCCTTGGCAGGGTCCTTAAAAAAGCCTACGAAGCTCAGCTGGATGGAGCATTCTCCACCCTTGACGAGGCCCTGACATGGTACAAGAACTCCAAAGAATCTCTGTCCAAGTAGCCCGAGAAGCGGGAGCTCTGATTCGCGAACTTGCTCAAAAGCCACGCTATATCGAGAAGAAGAGTCGTTATGATCTCGTCACCGATGCCGACAGAGCTGCCCATACGCTGATTAAAGAGCGCCTACTGGAACAATGCCCAAACAGTTTTGTTTTGAGCGAAGAAGATCCGGAGACGCACCGAGCAGTCGGAACTTTTGAAAAGCCTGTCGCTTGGATGGTTGATCCCATTGATGGAACCACCAATTACGCACGCAATATCCCCTTATGCGCAGTTTCGATCGCAGCCTACGATCCATTTGCAAACCAGTTACTGGCAGGCTGCGTTTACAACCCCTTTCAAGAGGAGTGTTTCTACGCGTCTCGCGACCAGGGTGCTTTTCTCAATGGGCAGCGAATCTCCGTGAGCTCAATCCAAAGTTTGGAAAATGCTGTCCTCTCAACCGGATACTTTAATCATCCGGAAATCACGTACCCAAGCAGCAATCTTCCCGAGACTTGGCAATTCTTGAAAGAATCGCTGGGACTTCGTCGTACCGGCGCAGCCAGCATCGATTTATGCTGGGTAGCGATGGGACGTTTGGATCTGTACTGGGAAAACGGCCTCAAACCCTGGGACATGGCTGCCGGAATCTTGTTGGTTCAAGAAGCGGGAGGACAGGTCACCAACTATGCGGGCCAATCCATCCATTTGTTTCAAGACAGCTTGCTAGCGAGTAATCGGTTTTTGCATCCAGCGGCAATGAGAATACTCACTCAGGTTTAATATCAATAGATAGCCTTTTTCAATTTCGAACACCCTGGATCAGGCTTCTCGAGAACGCACCAATCTGACACGCAATTCCAGCTCGTGGAAAGAGTGATCAACACGCTCTTCATCGTTTAGTCCAAGTCCGAAATCAATATGCCAAATATGAGTCGATCGACCCTCGACTTCTGTTGACGACCAAAAAGCATTCACCAGTAAATATTCATTATTGAAGTCATCACTCAAATCTCTATTCAACACTTCGGACTGCCGATAAAGTGCTTCTAGCTCCCAAAGTGTTGGCAATCGCCATCCATCGGCAGACCGATCGGCCGCATAAGCTTCGGCTTGTTCGAAAGTCATCGTCTCCGAGTCTCCTCGATTGAGCTCCCACTCAAGCTCTGGAACCTCCAGTTCTTGAAGATCTGTGTTCCAGCCACCCAGATCTGACAATAGATTGATTCGAATGGGTAAAGTTCGAGCTACGTTATTCGGTCTCACAGATCGGGTTGAAGAATTTTCAGAGACATCAGCTCTATCCACCTGGCTAGAGACTAATGACGAAATAGAACCTTCTCGAATCCCATCAGGTCCGCTACCTCTCATACTCATTTGACCAAAAACGGACGATGACATGAAAAACAGGAAAACATATTTTTGAACCACGCACGACTCCTCATCGCTTTTTACCTCGAAACCTACCTTGAAGGCTAGTCCCGATAAAGGCTCTGAATCCAATAAACAATCGACGAGAATGGCTATTCGTTCACACGGCAAAGAGGCATGAATACACCCGCATTACCTGCGAGAGCAGCAGAAGACCAAAGGCTTTCTCAAGGAAATCCGTCAGAAGTAAGACTTTTTCAAGCTCTTTCAACAAGGATCACGAACCAATCTGACGCGTAATTTTGCTCGACGATGGAAATCACTAACGCGTTCCCAGTTATTAGGCCCAAGGGCAAAATCAGGGCTCCAGATAAAATCCGGTGCACCCTCCGTCGCCGTTGACGACCAAAAAACAGCCTCTAACAAACTCTCTTCTAAATCTTCGTTGAAATCTCCGTCTAATACTTCTTGCTGCCTATAAAGCGCCTCCAACTCCCAGATCGTTGGCAATCGCCACCCTTCAGCTGCCCGACCGGCTGCATAAGCTTGAGCTTGTCGAAGAGTCATCATCGGTGAATCGGCTCGATTGAGTTCCCATTCAAGCGCTGGAACAACTGCGGATCTTCGAGGGCCCGTATAATCATCGTCAACGTTTCGAAGCGGATTTACCCTCATCGGCAACGTTCGAGCCACTGAGTTTGAAGCAGCACGCTGAGCAGAAAAATTTCGAGGATAAGTGCCCCTATGCATACGGCTAAAAACTAACGACGAGACAAAACTCTGCCGAATCACGCTAAGTCCCCTACTTCCCATGCTCATTTGACCCAAAGCAAACGGCGACATAAGAAACAAGAAAATACATTTTCGAATCATACACAACTCCTGATCATGAAAACACGAGACCTAATAGCAATCGCCAACAAGTTCTCACACCCCAGCAAGAGCCCCAAAACAGTCGACTCCATCTTCAGGCTCTTTTATCTAGCATCGCGCACCAATCTGACGCGTAATTTCAATCGCTTATAACAACCCTCAATAGGCTCATCATGGTCAGGATCAAGGGCAAAATAAACACTCCAGACATAATCAGATCCATCCATTACCGGTGTTGCTGACCAAAAACTACCCTCTAGCAAATCCTCTTCAGAATTATCATTATTAAAATCCTCATCTAGCACTTCCTGTTGCCTATGAAGTGCCTCCAACTCCCAGATCGTTGGCAATCGCCACCCTTCAGCTACCCGACTGGCTGCATAAGCTTGAGCTTGTCGAAGAGTCATCATCGGTGAATTGGCTCGATTGAGTTCCCATTCAAGCGCTGGAACAACTGCGGATCTTCGAGGGCCTGTATACCCTTCGTTAACGTTTCGAAGCGGATTTACCCTCATTGGCAACGTTCGAGCCACTGAGTTTGAAGCAGCACGCTGAGCAGAAAAATTTCGAGGATAAGTGCCCCTATGCATACGGCTAAAAACTAACGACGAGACAAAACTCTGCCGAATCACGCTAAGTCCCCTACTTCCCATGCTCATTTGACCCAAAGCAAACGGCGACATAAGAAACAAGAAAATACATTTTCGAATCATACACAACTCCTGATCATGAAAACACAAGACCTAATAGCAATCGCCAGCAAATTCTCACACCCCAGCAAGAACCCAAAAACAGTCCACTCCATATTCAGACTCTTTTATCTAGCATCACGCACTAATCTAACGCGTAATTCTAGTTCGTGAAAGCAATTATCCACACGTTCTTCATGATTAGGATCAAGCACAAAATTAACATACCAAGTGTAATCAGAGTGATCATGAACTTCTGTTGCTGACCAAAAAGCACCCGCTAAGCTATCTTCATCGATATCACCCATATCCCCGCCCAGCACTTCTTGCTGTCGATAGAGCGCCTCTAATTCCCAAATTGTTGGCAATCGCCACCCTTCTGCCGCTCGACTGGCAGCATAAGCTTGAGCTTCCTCAAAAGTCATTATCGGCGAATTTCCCCGATTAAGTTCCCATTCAAGCCTTGGAACTTCGAGTTCTCGAGGACCTGTATACCAATCAGTAAGGTCCGGAAATGGATTTACTCGCATAGCTGAAGTCCAAGCGGAGCCCTGAAAAGTCAAATCCTGTACTGGCAGACTGAACATCATACCCACTCGATCGCTCCCCATCATCTGCCCAAAAGCCAACGACGGAATAAAAACAAGAAAAAAAACACTTTTTTGAATCATAGTCTTCGTGCTCCCTTAAATTATCTGAAACAGGCAAAATGCATCCAGTAATCGTTTTACTTCTATAGAATCTCCAGGTCTAGAATCTTTTTCAGTTTGCCTGTTGGGATGATGCTCTTCTAAACGTAAATCAGGTATCATCAAGCCATCTTTAAGTGTGTCATTAGTTTTCAGCAGGCAGTCAACCGCAGGAATCCACCCTATTATACTCCGGCATTAACTGCATATAACACATCATAATAAGTTACATACACCTGCTCATTTCCAACAACCGGGGCAGACTCCACCACACCATGAATGAGGCAAGTCCAAAGCTCTTGACCCGTACTGGCATTCAAGGCATCAAGGCCGCTGTCCGTTGATACATAAACAATACCCTCCATAACCGCGGGCGGCTCATAAAATCGGCTGCTCGTATTAAAACTCCATTTCTTCGTTCCGGTTTCGGCATCCACTGCGAATGTCGTTCCATACTGAGAAGAAACAAACAGGGTACGATTCATCAACCTTGGAGAAGATAACAGCCCATTATTCATTGAATTCCTCCAAACACTCTCTCCAGTTGTAGAGTTAACGGCACAAATCCCTCCTTCGTCAAGCGTAAGATACAAAACTCCCTCGCTCATCAAAGGAGAAGCGCCGTAAAATCCTAAATCAAAAGTCCAAAGTTTTTCATGTGTCTTTCTATCGATAGCATAGAGATATCGGCCCGATGGAAAATAAACAGCCGACTCATCCGCAACAACCGTCACAGAAACCGGTTCATTGGTTTCAAATTTCCACAACTCGACCCCCGTTGAAGCATTGACTGCATACAGAGCATTGCTATTTGAACCAACATAAAGCACATCGTCTTGAAAGACCGGTGATGAGTAAGAAGCATTAATGCTTAAATTCCAGAACATTTTTCCCGTTGCAGCCTCTAAAGCATACAGATAGCCATCGTCCGAAGCAAAGTAGACGGCCTCAGGCAGCGCTGTAGATCTTGAAATAAGAGAGCCATTTGTATCGAATCTCCAAATCTCTGTTCCATTTTGCGCATCCACTGCATGAAGACTTCCGCTCAAAGAGCCAACATACACAACATTGAGACCCGCAGTCATTGCACTCAGGTCTTGAGCCCTCACCTCAAGTTGCCAATTCAGTATGCCTGGATCAGCCCAAAGATGATATGACAATAAAACAATCAACCAATTTAAACTAAAAATTTTCACTCTTTCCTCCTCTGAATAGCTCTGATTAAATAGAAAATAGTTCTATTATCTATCTCGATTACGGACCAATCTGACACGCAGCAATAATTCATGGTAACAGTTATAAACACGCTCTTCGTGATCAGGCCCAAGATCGAAATCAATGTTCCAAAAATAGCCTGGGAGAGCATTGATTTCTGTTGAGGACCAAAAGGTATTCGCTAGTAAATTTTCATTTATCTCATTGTGAGCACTTAAATCTCCATTTAACACTTCTTGCTACTGATAGAGCGCTTCTAACTCCCAAAGTGTTGGCAGTCGCCATCCTTCAGCTGCCTGATTGGCTGCGTAAGCTTGAGCTTCTTGAATACTCATCATCACTGAGCCTCCTCGATTGAGTGCCCATTCAAGCTCTGGAACTTCGAGTTCTCGAGGACCTACATACCAATCACCAAACCCTCGAGCTGGATTAACTCGGATTGGCAAGGTTCGAGCTACATCATGCGAACTAGCAAGCGGAGTTGAAGAATTCGCAGGCCTATAGGTACTCATACGACTAAAAAAAACGATGAAGTAAGACTTTCTCGAATCATACCAATTCCACCAGCCCTCATGCTCATTTGACTAAAAACAGACGATGAAACAAAAAATAAGAAAATATATCTTCGAATCATACACGACTCCTGATTATAAAAATAACAGACCTAAAAACCATCACCCACAGATTCGAACCGCCAGCAAGAGCCATAGAAGAACGGCACAAGCCTGGTTCTTCTTTCGTTGAAAGCAGTCGACACCCCCATTAAGTTCTTTTACCTAGCATTACGGACCAATCTGACACGCAATGACAGCATTTTATTACAACTATCGATGCGTCTTATATCGTCATCTTCACGAAAAAAATCAATGTACCAAGCGTACCGATCATAATGACCACTGGAAACTGCTGTTACAGACCAAAAAATAGAGCCTGTTGATCCTCGTCGAAGTCATCACTCAAATCTCCATTCAATACCTCTGACTGTCGATGAAGTGCTTCTAACTCCCAAATCATTGGCAGTCGCCACCCCTCGGCTGATCGACTGGCCGCATAAACTTGAGCTTCTTGAAAAGTCATCTGCTCTGAGTCTCCTCGATTGAGTGCCCATTCAAGCTCTGGAATCTCAAGTTCTCGAGGACCTGTATACCAACCCCCAAGATGTGATAACGGATTTACTAGCATTGGTAAGGTTCGAGCTATGTTATTCGCATTAGCAGACTGGGTTGAAAAATTTCCGAGCATCTGGACACCTCTATTCATGTGGGTAGAAATTAATGTAGAGGTAAAAATTCCCCGAATCATACCAATTCCACCAGCCCTCACACTCATCTGGCTAAGAATAGGCGACGAAACAAAAAACAAGAAAATATATCTTCGAATCACATACGACTCCACATCGCGTTCGAGCTGAAAACCCAGTCCAAAGACCAGGGTCTTTAAATAAAAACTCCCATCCCTATTTGAACAACCTGTTTGATTGGTCACATCTTTATAGGAGGCTATTTTCCAAGGCGTAAAAGATTTTGATCAAAGAATTAGGAAACCTAAAAAAATACCTTATTTCTAAACTCACCTAACATCACGAACCAATCTAACTCGAAGACGCAATCCAACATAACAATTATCAATGCGGTCTTCACCGTCGCACTCAAGACCAAATTTAATGTACATATAGTAATGTCCAGAACGAATTTCCGTTTCAGACCAAAAAGCACCCGTCATAACATCTTCATACATGTCATCACTCAAATCTCCGGCTAACACTTCCTGTTGTTGATAAAGCGCTTCCAACTCCCAAATTGTCGGTAATCGCCAGCCTTCAGCTGCCCGACTCGCCGCATAAACTTCGGCTTCTTGAAAAGTCATTCCCTCTGAATTCGCTCGGTTAAGCTCCCATTCAAGCTCTGGAACCTCGATTTCTCGAGCCCCCCTATACCAATCACCAAACCCTTGAAAGGGATTAACTCGCATGGCTGAAGTCTGAGAGGACTCTTGAAGACTCAGGTCTTGCACTGGAAGATTAAACACCATACCCACTCCGCCGCTCCCCATCATCTGCCCAAAAACCAAAGATGAGAGGAAAAAGAAAAAAATACCTTTTTTAATCATATGACTCATACTCCTTTAAATTATTTGAAATAAGCAAAATCAATCCAGCACCTGTTTCACTTTCATTGGATAGATTACCAGGTTCAGGATCTTTTTATTTTTCCCATTAAGATGACATCTTGACAGCCTGGCCTTTTCACTTTTTATCAAAGAACCATTTCTCAGATCCGATACATGTCATAAACATCAAGATCGTCAAGAGCTATGCCATTCAGAAAAATTTGAGTGGTTCACTCGGCTGAGAGACAGTTCAAGTGATACACAACCACATAAATACAGAATTCAAAACAACAAAAAAAATTCAGATAACTCATTTTAATTACTTTACACCGTCATCTCAAGGTTCGCGACTGAGTTAAAAAAGAATAATTGCCACGTCGTAAGGCAAGGCAATTTGAAAAAATACATTGCGTCTAAGAATCATCGATCATATGCAGAAGGCGATAACTCATACAATTGAGGCACAGGAGCTTTGTGATGAATTTGCTATCTCGTTCTGTGATTTCGTCTATTTTTTTTATCGGCAATGCTGGTGCATTATTGGCTGAGAGGCATTTTTGGTGCGATACTTTTCAACTAATTGACTCGAGTGGTCATGTTCAACAGGCAGCTTTAACTGAACTGAAGAACCTGTCGGAATACCGTAATCGTCCAATCGTCATTTTAACCAATCGAGGTAAACCTGGAAATGCTAAAAGTACGATGTTTAACTCCATTATGGACTGTTATCCCGCGTTTGAGGCCCGTAACCAAGATGAAGCAACGACAGTAGGTTTATGGATAAATCGAAAACCTATTGACTGTGTGGATCTGGCACAGGCTCACGGCATTGATCCGGATCAATGTGGCTGCACGAAAGCAGACTGCCCAGATATCTACTTTATGGACACAGAAGGAGCAGGTGATTTGACTGCAACTGGATGTAATTTTTTTGCTGCGGCTCAATCTCTCAGTTCTTTGGTTTTGTATCCGGCACGCGAAAAACTAGGGATTGATGATTTCTTCACGATGATGCGTTCTTTAACCAATGTCACTAGAAATGCTCCCGTAAAACCCTATCTCCACGTAAACTACTTTGACGGCTGCTGTAAACGCTCTTTAGGTTTTTGTAATGGCAATCGAGAAGTTTGCTCTCTAACATCTAATGACAATCCACTTAGATCAGAGCAACTCAAGAAGAACAAGACGCTGCATGATATTTTCCAGGTAAAACAGTTCGTTTTTCCATACGCACTTAGAAACTGGGGAATACTTCCGCCAGATGCGAATTTTACTGAGCACGCTGAACCTAAATTTAAGGATTTTTTCACCGCTTACTTGAAAGATGATTTGCTTCCAATACTGTCACAATCCAACGGACTTTGTACTTTGAGTTCACTGGTTAGCTTGCTGGAGATACTGCAAGAATCTGATTCCAATGCTTGCGGAGATTTATTAGGCTGTGAAGAAGCCTTAAAATCAGAACGTTTTCAATATGAACTAGAAAATATTAAATCCAATCTTAGGAAAATACGCTATTCGTTCGAATCTGACCAAAATGCTCTGGAAGAGAAACTAAAAGAAATTGTTTTTTCAGTTCTAGGCGATGTTTGCAATGTGCAGGCATCTACTACAAAATCAGAAAAAAAATTAATGCAATATGCAAAGAATCATATTTCGCAATTAGCAAGAGATCTGTCTGACACCGCTCCTGCGAGGCTTAACAAAAAACAAGGCCCATTTTTAATCAGCGAAGGCGAACAATCGAACCTCGTTGCACTAACAAGTCGATTTCGTGATTTGAAAGTAGACGAAAAGGAGTGGCTTTTCCCTGTTACGCTTGATTTCAACAATGATTTACTTTCACTTCATGGTCAATATGAGCACTTGAATGACTCAAAATATTGTTTCGATAATATTACCAAAATTGAAATTAATGTGCACACAATAAAAATAGACAATTGGATCTGTGAAGGGAAAAATATTAACATTAAATCGGTGAGACTGGAGAAAGGTCCCGGAGTTTCTATTTTGAATGTTTCAGCTCCGGAAACCCAGGCAGATTTGAGTATACTGGCGCCAGCTAAGCTGGGGACAAATGGGATAGATGGCTTTGACGGAAAGCCGGGTGGAAATGTCAGCGTACTGGTTTGGAGCTTAGTGGGTGACGGGGAGCTCCAATTGATTTCTTATGGAGGCCATGGAACGCGTGGACAAGATGGTGGAAGTGGAAAACCTGGCGCTCATGGCAAACCAGGTGCTTCTCCAGGTTGTCCTAATTGCGGTTATTGTAATAATGGGTCGCCAGGTGGCGATGGAGAAAATGGAGATGCTGGCGCATCCGGGGGAAGAGGTGGAAATGGGGGAGCAGGCGGAGCCATAGAAGTCCTGTTACCCGGTCAAGAGTTTTCATTTGTGATCCACGCTCTGAATCAGGGGGGATTTTTTGCGATGGGCGGAGCCGGAGGCGATGGGGGTAACGGGGGTGATGAGGGCTTGGGCGGTGTAGGTTGCTGCACAAAAGAGAGATGCGGATTTCATCGATGGGAATGGGAGTGCAGGTGTAAAGAAAAAGGTAAACCCGTGGCTCAATCTGGAAGCAAGGGTAAGAAAGGCGAAACAGGACCCGCTGGGCAAGATGGTGTAACGGGTCAAGCTGGCAGCAGCATTGTGCTGGAAAATCCAGCCACTGAGAAGCTTGCTGCGATGTGCCCGTCGACAGATGTGTTATTGGAAGCAATCCAGAATACACGCCTTGCTCTGATGCTTGATTTCATAGCTTTTGACCCTCAAAAAAATCAGACCGAAAACTCTGAAAAATGGATTACTGCATTACAAGAAATAGAACAAATATCGGATAAGTGCTGCCAGATCAGGCCTTCTTCTTTGTATTGTGATTTAAACCAATATGCTTCTGCCTCTCTTGCACCGCTCTTTCTGGGTTCCGGTGTATCTTACTTTCAACGCTTAACCGATCTACCCATTTCTTCATTGTCTCCGCAAATATTAGCGGAAGCTTTTCGAGAAACTCAGAGCTCTTTGCAAGAATGGCATAAACAAATTTTGGATTGGGATACGAAAAGCACACGCGGTGAAGCTAAGAGATTAGGTAGCATTCAAAAACAGTTGCAAAAAGAAAGGTTACATCAAAAAACAAGTATCTCATCGCTGGTGAACAGCCATCGCGACATCTGGGAACGCAACGAGAAGAATCACAAAATCTTACCCAAACTTCAAAGCACCTTCGAATCTTCCTTTCAACAATTTTCTAATGAAGTTCAAACTATTCAAGAGGAAAGGTCTCGTCAAAAAAGACCGTCATTCTGGTCGAAAGCTGTTCGTTTCATCTCTCATGCGACTAGCCTCCTGGATGTTGGAGGCCTGTTTCAGAAGCTAGCACTGAATGAACTTCCAAAATTATTCGATCAGAAAAAACTGAATCAATTTGTCGATGAATTAAATCCTAAAAGTCTACTAAACTCTTTGAAAAACCAAAACTTTAGTACCTTAGCCTCCAATATAAGGAAAGCTAAAAATCGGATTACTGCGCATCAAGAAAGAGGAAAAGATCTGCTGAATAAGGTTAGAGATGGCTGGAGGAATATCTCTTCCGTTCTTGATTCTGAAACGAATCTCCCAACAAGTGTAGCGTGGCAACCAGAATTTTCTGTTTCTGTAACTGATTTAGCCGATAAAATAGGGGAAATCTTAAATCAAAGTGGGGTTTCTCATAGTTCGCTGTTATCGGCGGATTCTGTTCGTAAAGCTGCCCGTGAATTGCTGGATACCGTCAAAGCACTGTGCGAAGATGAAGTTCAACTTGTCTCCATTTTGGGTACAGTGCTTAAGATGATGAACGATGCTGCGGGATTGGATGCTCAAATCATCAGTATTGATGCTCAGCTAAAAGACAGTTCTGCTCTTGCCAACAGAGTGGCTTATAATAAGCAGTTAGTGCAGCGCGCGGCGCATTTTGGAGCAGAAAGAGCACTATTTACTCTCTATCGCTACAAGAGATCATTGGAATATATTTATTTAACTAATTTCGACATAATTCCATACCTAGGATTGCAGACGAACCTTTTTGATAGCGTATCGAATGCTATTAATAAAATAGCCTCAGACATTGAAAATGACAAGCTTGCGCGCAAGGATGACTGGGGGCGAGAAAAAGTTCATGCTAATAAAATACATCCTCTTTCAAAAATACAAATTCAAACATTAGCGAACAATCAACCTATCAAGCTTGAAATCGACGAGCATGATGTTGAACCCGGGCATCTCAACGTTGGCGTTACTGCAATTCAGATTACGATTAAAATAAAAAGAGAAATGAATGAACAACTCATGCAAGCGATCGTGTACGATGTTCGCCACGATGGCAAGTGTCGGTTTCTAGGAAAAGAACAAGCTATACATGAATTTACTCGAGTACCCATGGAATGGAATGGCCGAGCAGCAAAACTGGTTGACCTTAACGGCCCTATTCCTTCCGATCTGCTGGTTGATCCAAGTTTAGGAGCGAATAAGGATTATATTCCCTATAGCTATTTGGGAGATTGGAGTCTTTTAGTCCGTTTTAACCAATCAGATTATTTTAATGCTATGACTTCTGAACAGATTTCAGAACTTGTTGAGATGTGGGTATCGTTCACTCTATCCATGCATTAATGAAGCTGGGATATGGCACTGCCCCCCCTAAATTTCGCGTTCCTGCAAAACTCTATCCTTCACTTCAAGGAGTTTTTGCAAATTAAAGCCTTCAGTGCCATTCAAATCTTGTTGGATGATTGCGGCTTGTTTGGGCAAAGATAGGAGGTTCAAAAATCGATTCTCCGGTTCCGGAGACACACCGAGCAGTCGGAACTTTTGAAAACCCTGGGAGATCCCTGTCGAAATCTTGTTGGTTCAAGAAGCCAAAAGATGGGTCACCAAAACTATACGAGGTAACCCATCTATTTGTTTCAAGACAGTTTCCTAGCGAGTAATCGATTTCTGCATTCAGAGGCCACGTAACAATAGCTCCCGGAAACAGTTGCAAATCGTATTCTAAAAAATTCACTTTTCTCTCGAAGAAAGTGTCGTTTAAAGGCGCACTTGATCCAGGAAGCGATAACGCTGGGTGACTCCTGGATGGCAGCGAACTACCTCCGTGAGCAAAGAGGGCTTGATCCAGTCGTAAAGCAGGCATAGATTCCCAGGCTTTGCGGTAATGATAAATTTCAAATCCAATTCTTGAAGCAGTTCCAGATGCTTGCCGGTCGCGTACAGACCATCTTCCGTCACCACTGCTTTAAATGCAAGCATTCTCGTCTAAAATCTCTCAAAAGGTGCTCTGCCGCTCGTTGTTCACAATCGTTTTTGGTCAAGATCTCAAACTTCTGAACTGCCTCCGGAGCCAAGGGAATGACTTGCTTTTGATGAGGATGGACCAAAACACCACACAATACGTGGTGATATCGATCTTTTGACCACTTTCGAGCTGCTTGACACAGCAATTATCGCAGAAAACTTTGGAGAAGGTATGATGTCCGCTGCCAGCCACGCAGAGAAGATAGTGCTGGTTCCAGAAGAGGTAAGATTACACTATCTTGCCCCGCTGGGCAAAAGCGAAGAGGATTTTGAAGATGCCTCGTTGGGAGAGAACTCATCTAAGCGTTCGCGTAGGGTAGTGTCACAAGGGGGATTTTGGACTCGATACAAGGCTTTTAAAAATTGGAAACTGAGTCAAGAAATAGAGGTAGCAAGCTTGAATGAGTGCCGAGGGCGATAGCTGCTTTCGGCCTGAACTAGAAAGCGATTTCATTCCTTGGGTGGATCGCGTTTTGATTTTCTTGGCAACAAGCTCCAAAGTTTACGAAAGTAATTTAGAAACCCATTCATTACAGTGCGTCTAAACACCAGAATTTATTTCGCCGGGAATCCCTAAGACCCCAGCAAGAGGCCGAGAGGAACAGGACAAGCCTGACCCTTCTCCGCCAAAAACATTCGACCCGATCTTCAGGCTCTTTTATCTGGCATTACGCACCAACCTGACACGTAATTCTAGTTCGTGGAAACAATTGTCCACGCGTTCTTCATGATTAGGCTCGAGCAGAAAATCAAGATTCCAAATATACTCAGATTCATCATCCGCTGCTGTTAGCGACCAAAAATTATTGTCCAACAGGCTTTCTTCGAAGCCACCATTCAAATCGCCGTTTAACACTTCTTGCTGTCGATAGAGTGCCTCTAATTCCCAAATTGTCGGCAACCGCCACCCTTCTGCCGATTGACTAGCTGCATAGGCTTGAGCTTCTGAAAAAGCCATCCTCGGTGCATTTCCTCGATCAAGCTGCCATTCAAGTCTTGGAACTTCAAGTTCTCGAGGACCTGTATACCAATCACCAATCTCCTGAAATGGGTTGACCCGCATAGCCGAAGTCCAAGTGGACCTTTGAAGGGTCAAATCTCCCATTGGCACACCCAATAACACACCCATCCCACTGCTCCCCATCATCTGCCCGAAAGCTAACGACGAAATAAAAACAAGAAAAACACCTTTTTGAATCATATTCCTCATACTCCTTTAAGTTATTTGAAACAGGTAAAATGCACCCAGCATCCATTTTATTTTCATCCGATCTCCAGATTCAAAATCTTTTTTAGTCTGCCTGTTAAGATGACATTCTCGTCGACTGGTCTTTTCACCCTCTCACTTTTTGTTAAAGAACCATTTCTCAGATTCCATACATGCCAGAAACATCAAGATCGTCAAGAGCTATTCAGAAAAATTTGACTGGCTCATCCGCTTTGGGCAAAGCCCGCTCACTCTGCATCGAACGTACGAGCCTCCCGCTCATCCTCTAAGCGGCGCAAGCCATGCGTCTAACAACAGAGCACCCCGGCTAGAAGCCGGGATGCGTAAAAAGCCTGAAAAACACAATCGGCAATAATTTCTGCTAATTTACGCAGCGAACCAATAACATACTTCCAGAAACGTATCCAATGATAGAACCATATTGAAAATCAACAGCCCAAAATCCACTACCTGCAATCGTCGAAGACCAATACAAACCCGATTCTTCCGCATTGAAAACAGCAGGATCCATCATCAATCCCCCGGAAGAAACATCGTAATCCAGCAAAGTCGATAACTCCTTCACTGTCGGCAAACGCCAAGCAACACTTACACCCCCCAGATCTAAGTTCTGGCAGTAAAGCTTCGCATTTGAGTACACAAAAGTTTGTTTGGAAGCGTGTTGCTGCCAGTTTAACCCCGTCACGATATCGCTGACAACACCCGAACTAATGCTATATCGATTTGCGAGAGGTGTTGGATAAAGAGATCGTACGCAGCGAACTTGATCTGGTGTACTCACAGAGTCGAAATTGATCATTCCACTTAGCCCAAACTGCACCATCCATGAATAAGAATATTGACCCATATCGGCCGTCGAAGACCAAACATCCGAAGCACTCACATTTTGAAACACTCGGGTATTGACGGGTATAGGCCCATGCACCGTATAATCAAGTAATGTTTGCAATTCGCCTATGTTAGGCAAACGCCAGCCCGTCAAACCGCCTGTTTTGCAAGCAGAGCAATAACTGAATGCCGTGGACCAATTCATGCCTTGGGTACTTTCAAGCTCTTCCCACTGCATCGATGTTAAAGAATCCGTCACTACGCCATCCCACACAGCATAACGAGCTGGCTGGTCGGTACTATCTTCATAAGTACCTCCCGTTCGGCTCCAAGCCGCAAATAGACCATTGGAAGAACGCGGCGCGGGCGATGGAATTTCTGTTGTCGTGGGAACAGCCGTGGATGCCTGAGTAACCGCACTCGGCAAGAACAAGATTCCACTGCTAGCTACTTCAAAATTAATTGAATCGTAAAGGGTACAATTTCCATCTAACAAGATCGCTGAAGCACATTGGCTATTTTGGCTACAAAGCTCACAACAAAGAGTTTCTGAAGCATTCGGAAAAGACGGCGAAAGCTTACCCGTAGAGACAGACATATTTTGCAACTTAGAACAAATCACGCTGTCATCGGCATAAACTAGAAAAGGAAAGAAAACTAAACTTAAACGAACAAAAAAACGATTCATAAAATCTCCTATGCTAAATTTTTACTCACTAATCTAACTGTACTGTGGCACAATAAGCCATTGCAGGACCTAGCAGCGGCACTGTCTGAAAAAGACCTGTCGAGCCATCTATTGCCCAGAGATAACCGTTTTCACCTGCAACAGGGGTTGAAGATCCAAGATAAAGCATAGAAGGAAGGCTGAAAACAGCCTCGTCTATCAAAGGGGAATTACTCTGATTAAAAAGAGAAAAAAGTGCTTTGATTGTCGGTGTCCACACCTGAGAAAGGTCAACGGCTTGATCACAGAACCAAATAGCACTCGACTCTGTCATCCAACCGATACCTGTTGCCTGATCCTTTACAAAGTTCTTATCAGCATACTGAAATTTCGTATAGCGATCTAGCGGAGCAGTTCTTTGGGGACCACGAACACAACGAACATTCATATCTGGGGGATACTGCGAAGATATTGATCGCGTTTGCTGCTGAACGACCAACACCAAATCAGTAGGCTGAAGACTGGAGGAAGAAGTAACGAGCACGCTTTCGTTGCTTGGAAGTGAAGTAAAATAATCCTCGTTAATACCAGGTGCATTGACATAATCGAGCAAAGACTGAATCTCGTGGACCGTTGGTACTCGCCAGTCTGAATAGCCATTTTTAAACAAACTCACGCAATTCTTATTAGCCAAATTTATAGTGGATACATTTAAAAATCCAGATTCCCACATTAAATTTGTATAAATATCAATGACCGTATTATCGTTCCCCATTTGATAACGGTCTGTTTGGTTAGTCGTGTCACCATAGGCTGCAATTAGCCAAGGCCTAAAAGGCTCCGACCATGCGGCCACAGAACTCAAAAAAACAACAAAAATAAAACATCTCATATTTACCAACTCCTTTATGGCTTAAAAACCAATCCAACACGCAACAAACCTAGATTCACGTGATGATCAAAAATTATTATTCAACAATCTTTTTCCGAAGGAACACACGAAGCCTTGTCCTTCAAACTTGAGAAAATTAACATACCAAATTAACATTCTGACTCCATTGGAAAGGTTCAAGCAGATCTTCGAAAACTCAAACGCCATCCTGACACACTAAATATCAAACAAATCGACCGATCATTATCATCATCCAAAATAAAGATAAACAAAACGAACTTCTCTATGAAAAATCAGAAATACCAAGCGCATCTAGAATTACTTGCTTCACTTTTGCTGGATCTCCAGAGCCGGAAGCAGCTCCCATTTTTCTATTAAAATGATATTCTTCCAAACGTAAATTAGGTAGGTACTTCATAACTCGGTTAACCTCGTCCTTTGTAAACATGCGCTTTGCCTTAAGCATCATAGTCCCCACTGAGTGAGCGGACTCTCCATGAGCAATATCAAATATCGAATGAGGCTTAGATCCAGTTGATTTTGTACCGTATGGTGCAGACTTTTCTCCTGTTTCATCAAAGTATTTCACCATTAAATTATCATTTATTTGTGCTTGAGGAATTTTTTCATGGAACATAACAACATCATCTCTCAGTCTTTTTACTGGCCAATAAACTGCCCTGCGATTGAAACTATACACTTTCTTGCCAGTCAATGGATCGATTCCACAATATTTTTTAAACTGAGGCTCAACGTCGTCTACAAACGAAGACGCTTCCACTTTTAATTTATGATCTGAAACAAAGTAATTCCCAAATGTATCTCCTAAATTGAAGACCCGATAAGGGCCTTCTTGAAGCAAGGTGATATTTAATACTTGAACAAAACCATCTTCTACGGTTAAGCGATCATCAATCGTAACATCTTCTGCAGAAACCCAGCCTTTTCTTGTATGCAATTTATGATTTGATGTGACGTGCAAAAAATCCTTCGGACCGATACCAAACCTTATTTCTAAAAGCTCCGAAACCGTTCGATTGGTCACCAATTTAACCAAAGCTCGAACACGTTTTCCATTCTCATCTTCCGCAAAAATAACATTGCCCTGAAACAGTTTTTCAATAGATAAGAACCCACTAGGCGCCCAAACAGGTGTGCCTTCCAGAAAACTGAAGAAGCAAGACTCCTCTGACGTTTCCGATGTTTCGCCCTCAACTCCGCCTAATTCGGCGGAATCTCCTGCGACCTCACCAACTTCTGACAAAGACCTCAATCTGGAAAAAATTACCGATAGTCCAGCTCCAGCTCCTTCGATAAGTGCACTCAAAGCTGCACCTTCTGCAGCAGAAATGAGTAGGTCTTTGGCGCTCCCTCCACCCATCATCGAATAGGCAGCATTCTCAAATGCGCCTGCCAACATTGCTCCTGGAACACCACCAACTTCTTCCCCCATTATAGTACCAGCTTCCGCAACAGCAGCTCCAGCAACCATCCCTTCATAGGTTTTCGCGGATTTCCAATCCCAGTGAGCAGGGTTATAATTGTGGTTGACCGCTTGACCCCCAAAATAAGCACCCATACTGATTACTGGGTCTAGAAGCATTGTAGGTACAATAACCACACTTAATACAGCAAAAATATCCCAAAAAGAAAATTCACCATTCGGATCAATGTAGCTCTCTGGGTTATTTGCTCCATACATATAAGGACTAAAATATTGCCTCAAAGGATCAGGCGTGATAAATTGAGCAACTTTTGGATCATAATGACGCCTTCCAAAGTTATAATATTTAATTTCGTTATCTAATTCATGAGAACCAAATTTATATCTTAATATATCTGGACCCTTAGACAGAGTAGTGTTGAGCACACCATAAGGACTATAGTGCAAAGAAAGCACTGTATTACCATCACTATCTGTTACAGCTACAACGCTTGAACGATGATCGTAATGATAATAATAAGTTCCAGAAACAGGATATCCGGAACCTTGTGGGCCTGCAGAAAATGCCTCAGAACTATTCAGCTGAATAAGGCCGTTCTTTCCTTCGTCAAGAACTGTTACCGCAGCCATTCTACCCAATGGGCCAAAAACATAACGAGTATGCTGCTTGCTTCCATCAGCAAAGTTCACGACTTCGTATTCATCAGAAATATATTCTGTTCGATTTCCCTGGGAATCAATTTTTTGGATTCGCGCCTTAAAAGCATCATACTGAAACTGATTAACGACTTCTCCATCATTCGTTATTTTTTTGAGCTGATTATACCCATTATAAATGTAACTCCACAGACCATCTGAATCTGTTTTATTTTTCATATTTCCATTTTTATAGAAATTCCACGCGACATTTGGGTTTGTAGAGAGCTGTGGTTGATGGCTATCAGAGCGATAACTCAAAATTTGATTGTTTTTCTTTCGTAAACTACCCGTGATAGTATAATCGTAGATTTCTGGATTTGCCACACTCTGAGCCGCAGTCAAATAGCCCAGTGAATTAAATGTAAACGTTGTATTTAATTTCGGATCGAGAGGATCATCAATCTCTTGGATTTCATGCTGAGAGTCCCATTGAAAATTTCTTTGCTTTAAAAACTCTTCTGGGTTGGCAAAAGAAAAATCTCTGATCTGCCCTACACCTTTATCTGGCGCAAAGTAAGAGTAATCACTACGAACACTATTGGCATAAGTGATATTGAGCAGATCACCTAAGGCACTATAGTCATCATAGGTAAACATTGTCTTATTATCAGTCGCCGAAGCCGTACTTTTAAGAAAGCCGTTGAGATAGTACTGATGAAAAAAAGACTCCCCATCCGGAAAAGTACTTTTTAAAAGTTCCCCAAGAGGCCCATAAAGATAATCAAATTGATACATTATGTCCGATTGATTTACGAGTTTTTGATGAACAAATCCTAAATGATTATACTGTATGTCCGTCCGACTATGCGCAGTAAACGCTGAGGTTAACCTGCCAAAACCATAATTATTTTTCGGATCATCATACACATAAAAAGCTGTTTCTGTTTCACCAAATAAATCCTTAAAAGTCGAAGTTAATAATCGACCCAAGGCGTCGTAACGATAAGAGAAAACCTGTCCTTCTGAATCGGTCTTATTATCTAACTCACCATAACTATTGTAGTTAAAAACCGTTTTCCCAGTATCCGGTTCCAGACGAACAATCATACGTCCGATAGAATCATAGGTATAATTGGTTTTCAAGCCACTCGGATCGGTAAAACCAAGGGTTCGCTGAAGACGATCGTAGACATATTGAGAAGAAGAACCATCTGCGAATCTTTTAAAAACAGTACTACCTCGTGAATTAAGATCAATCGTCGCATTGCGTGCTAATCTGGTTTCATAGGCAGAAATCGACTGAACTCGACGAGGCACTGCGTCGTAAATATAATGACTCTTAGTGCCATCAGGCCCAAGAATATCTAGAATCCTGTTATGAAAATCATAACTGTACGAAGTCCAAAAAGTTGATGAATCCGTATTATAACGAGGAATAGATTGATTTTGTAACTGGCCCTTTGTGTTAAATATTTTTTCTGTTAGAATTGATTGATCTTTCGTCAAGCCTGGACTTGTACTCAAGTAAACTCGACCGAATCCATCCAGGTAAGCTTTACTGCAAGGCCACAGCGTGACGTTGTCCGCATCCCATGCATTTCGAGTACAAGCGACTTGATAGATCGAATGATTATCATCACGAACGACATCTGAAGCAAAAACAAGCTTTAGATCTCTCTCAGGGTTCAGAACAAGGGTTCCATTTTGCCGGCCAAATTCATCGCGATTATAAACTTTCGTAATATTATTAGCATCTGTCACAGAAACAGGACTTCCCCAAAAAGGTTCTACGACAAAAGTCAAAGCCAAGCGATTTCCCCAAGCATTCTGGGGTAACTCTATTTTACTAGTGAAACCAAAAGCATCATATTGCGCTCGCACTGATCGAGGATTTGAAGCACTGCATGGAGCATCGGCTAACGAGCATAAAACAATGGCGCCCCCAAAGTCGTTATAGATATAGTGGCTGCCAATCCAAGTATTTAACGAAGTGTCCCAATGAATGTTTTCGCTCGGAGTCATTTCAGGAGCTCCATCAATACCATTGTAGTAATTAACACGGCCCCATATCAAATCCGTCGAAGCATTCCAAATAGTAAATGGATCGGATACATTCGTCGAGCAAATCTTATTTTCGGACAAAAATCCTATCAGATTACTAGATTCATTATTTATATAAGATCTGTATGTGTAGGTATCGACTCCTGATTCAGTTGGATCACCAAAATCCGCCATGTAGATTGGATTCCCATAGGCATCGTGAGCAAAACTTTTTTTGAGACTATAACTATAAACACCTGCATCCGTGTATTGCTCAGAGAGAGATTCCTTTAACAATATTTGGTTAACACCCGAAAAACCAGGCGTTGGCAGAGACTCGTACGCATGACGAGCTATCTTTAAAGGAGTACCACTGGGCGAGAGAAAAGCCTCTTTCACCAAAGTGCCCGTTAATGGAGCACTGAGGTTAAACTCTCGTCGATTAGAGGATCCGTCACTCTCATCAATGAGCACAAAAGTCGAATAACCCAACCAAGAGCGTTGATGCAAATCGTATTGAGCCCCTTCATATTGATAACGAGTTTTATAAACGTGACCATGGCCATCGTTTTTAGCAACCGAAGCCACAACTTTCGTGCTACCTTGAACGTCTACCTGCGGATAAACTGCTGTATGCCTCTTTGTATAAACGGATGGATCGGTCAAAGATGCGTACTCAATCGAAAAAGTACCTCCCAATCGATTCGTGATCTTGGATATTAAGGAGGGTTGTTGAGGACCAGCTAGAAAAAATCGAAAATCTACTTGATCCCGATCGTCGGTACTAATCGCGATATAATCGACCTTTCCATCCCCATTCAAATCCTTCAAAATTCCTTGAGCTTTGACAGTTTCTGCACCAGTATCCGACACTGACAAACTAAAAAGAGAATACGGAAAAGACCAATTGCTTCCTCGATAACCAACACTCGTACCCATGTAGATTTGATTATTAGACTGCCCTGAGCTCTGATCATAAGAGGCATGACTAAAATCAGCGCACCGATCTGCATCGAGGTTTTGCAACAGTCCTTGAGTCGTAATGTCCCCGCTTGCATCTTCCGAGAATACGAAAGCACCATACGGTAAAGACCAATCGGCTTGCTGAAAACCAGAACCCGTCCCGAGGTAGACAGCACTATCAACCGTGCCGTCACGATGACGAAACGCGGGCGTGAAATCAATAATTCCATCGCCGTTCAGATCAAGCAAAGCTCCACGAGTACTGACAAAACCATTATCATCTTCATAAAATACATAATAGGGCAAAACCCAGTCCGCCTGTTCAAAACCAAAACCTGTTCCAAGATAGATGGCATTGTCAATTCTGCCGTCTCTGTGGCGAAAAGCAGGTGTAAAATCGACAATTCCGTCCCCATTCAAGTCTTGCAAGACTCCTCGAGTAGTGACAACTCCTTCCGTATTTTCGTGAAATACATAAGCACCATAAGGTAATGACCAATTGGCCGGTTTAAATCCCGATCCGGTACCCAAGTAAACGTCACTATGAATAGATCCACCGGCATCTCTAAATCCGGGCGTAAAATCGGAAATTCCATCACCATCGAGATCCTGCAAAATTCCTCTTGTGGTAACATTACCCTGTCTATCTTCTGAAAACAGATAAGCACCATAAGGCAAAGACCAATTGGCTTGCAAGAAACCTGTTCCGGTGCCCAAGTAGATGTTGCTATCAATGGTTCCATCAGAATGCCTAAACGCATGAGTAAAATCGGCAACTCCATCGGCGTTTAAGTCCTGAAGAGTCCCATGAATGCTGACTTTTGAATTTCCATCATGGGAATAAACATAAGCGCCATAAGGCAAAGACCAATTGGCTTGATGAAAACCAGAGAGGGAACCCAACCAGACACGATTGTCTATGACACCTCCCTCCTCAGCATGTCGATACGCGGGTGAAAAATCAGGAATCCCATCCCCGTTCAGGTCCTTTAAGACGGCCTGTAAGCACGTACCGGAATTACACTCAAAAAAGAGCTCTCCCCCTAAAGCGTTTAAACTTCCGCCAGGTATCCATGTCCCGTTTGGCGTTTGCCACTCAATCTTCGTGGACGGAAAACAAGAACCCTGAGCACTGCATTGTTGGATGCCCACTAGTTGACTACGACCATTCCAATCTGAGATATCATAGGAAAGGCGATAATCTAGGACTGTCGAATTATCTACTTTTGTAAGTATGTGAGATAAACGCTTCGAGATAGTTGCAAGGCTCCCTCCGACATAGCTTTGCAACATATCGGGCCGATTCTCGTATTGAAAAACAACATGACGTCTAGAAGGCATTCCTGCGACATGGCCCCCGTAAGAAACATTCTGAAGATAGTGCTCTCCTTTCGGAACATTATTTTCGTAGTTCCAAAGCATATAATTACCAAATTGATCTTGGATCTTATTCACACTCCAAGCAAAAACAGTCCCAGAGCCATTGGAAGCTAAATAGGCAGAATCCGTTGAATGACCGTACTCCAAAAAAGTACCATCCTTTCTTTGAACGGTAAAATAGCAGGGGCCCGTGCCACACAAGCCATGAGAGACTATTTTCGACCAACCTTCTGCCACTGCGTGGTAGACGGCACCATCCGCACCATAAGATGTTCCATCAGCAACTTGAAGACGCACACCATCCAAACAAAATCGATCCGCAGCCGTCAGGCGGATGGCTGTAAACGATCCATCCATTTTCAAATTTTGTGGACATCGAGTAATCCCCGAAATTCCTTGAACAGACCAGCCAAGGCCCAAATAATCGTTTCTTGATTGAGAACTGTAATAAAGACTCAGAGAAGGCTGAATATTTTGAACGCCGGGTGGCACTTGCAACGGAATCGTGTAATGAGCACTTCCATCGCTTCCTACCGAAAAAGAACCCTCTGCAGAAACCGATAATGCTTCTTTCTGAGGTTTATCGCCTGACTTTACGCATCGAACACAAGCATTCTCGGTTGCGTTGGGCAACAAATTACCGTGTTTAAAAGAAACCGTCCAAAAATCCGTCGGCTTGGAAAAATAACGCGTTGAACTTGCCCAACCCAGATCACAGCTCTCTGTTTTAGGAAATGCGCTTGAATTAACATAAAAAGTAGAATTGGGCTCAACAAGACTGAACAACTCTTTCACTGTTGGAAGTCGCCAAGAAGAATCCCCTAAATTCAAAGAACGGCACAAATCATCCGGTGAGTTCAGATCGTCTGAAATCGCATAACCTCTTTGCCAAACAATCTCGGTCTCTTCATCTTTAACTTGTTTATTGGTTTTCTGAAGATAGTGATTGTCTTTGTTTTCATACCTATCTTGAACATAATCCGACGGACCTTTGACGCAACGAACAAATTGGCTTTTCGCTTCCAGCGAACTCTCTCCCGTGTCTGCCATCACCCAATAAAAACGAGGATACAAGGCGCTCGCATCTGAAGACCAAAATCGAGTCCCGGCAGCATCTTCAAAAACTCCCTTCGCAGGGCTTCCGACAACATAATCTAAGAGCGTGTGAAGCTCCGTCATCTTGGGCAAACGCCAAGGATGCCCTAAGAGCTTTTGGCAATAGCGATCGGCATCTTTCCATGCGCGAGTTTGATTTCCGCTCGACCTGGTCCAAGCCAAATTGGTAAACCTATCGAAAGCAGATAACCCATCCGAAGAAAGGACGTAACGATCGGATTGGTTCGTTGCATCACCGTAGGTTTGTGGCGACCAGACCGCTTGAACAGGCAGAGACAGAAAGGCAAAATAAGAAAAAATACAAAGAATACGATGTACAACTTGCATAAAAACTCCGACCGATTAACGCCGTACGCAACGAGCAAAAAGAGGAAATTCGAGAGGTGTGACTCCGGTTTCTCCGATAAAAAACCGTTGATACCAAAGCCCAACACCTTTGGAGTCTCGGCTGGAAGACCATAGTGACAATAGAGAAGGGCCAGGGAATACGGTTTTATTAAGACTTGGATCAAAAAGCTTATTATTGACCAAAGTACCCAGTTCTTTGATCGTTGGAAGCTTCCAAGAAGCACGCCCGAGTTTCAATGTTTCGCAATAACCCGACGCCGCACTTTGATTCGCTAAACTGAGGATTCCACGCTGCCAGATTAACCCCGTTCCCCGATCTTTCACTTGCTCGCTCGAAGGCGTTAGAGGAGAGCCTTTCTCATTGACGTATCGATCGGCCGTGGATGGGTACGAGCCCCGTACACAGCGCAAATAGCCACTGGAGTTTCCCTCGCGCATTTGCGTGCTACCTCCTCGAAAATCGACTCCCCAAGCATAATTCGGCGAAGCAGCGTTGTCTGAAGACGCCCAAAAAAAATCGGCTGGTGTGAACGGAAACGCAATGGAATTGATCATTGGGCCCAAAAACACCGTATAGTCCACAAGAGACTGCAACTCCAAAACGCTCGGCACACGCCAGTCGGTGTACCCTCCCTGGCTTAGCCGATCGCAATAACGCTGCGCGCTACCGGGCGAAGCCTCTTGAGACCAAGAAATCGGAGTGCTTGAACCTTGATTTTGCCAATGCAAGCGAGTAAAATCATCCAAAATAACCAGACCTTTGTAGATTCCAGATATTCGATAACGACCCCACTGCATCGTTGAATCTTGATAAGCTTTACGTGACCAGACTTTCTGTCCATGTTCTAAGTCGCTATCAACCTCAACAAGAGCAGATCCTGTATGAACTGAGGCCACCACAGGAATAGAGAGACCTAGCAAGATTGCAACGACGAAAAAAGATTTAAGCCGAACATGAGTCACACGCCACCTTCCTTTATTCAAGAATCACTGCGCATTGCGTACTCCTCTCACTTTTTAATTGCAAGACTTTATTTTTCACGAGGTTATTTTAAAACAATTTTGATCCATCCTTCAAAACCAGCTCAGCACAAGATCAGTACTCAACAGCCCGATTTAACTGCAATCTCAGCCTCTTTCCGAGGTTACAAATAATCGTTCCGTGCCCTGCTAAATCGAACTCAGAAGAAAATAATAAATCCCGATCGTCGCCAATATTAAAGCACCCATCACACAACGCCCAAAAGTCGATTGCACAAGGTTCTCACTGCGCTCTTTTTGCGAAAGCCCTCGCTCATGCGCATAGAGAGCCAGCGGTTTCTGCATTTCTTCAATCGAAGCGTAGCGTCGATTTGGATTCATCCTGGTGGCACGCGCGATAACAACTCCCAGCGGCTCGTTCGAAAAACAAGCTGCTTCATAATTGAGTTGATGAGCCAAAATATGGCTTGGTGAATCGCCTGAATAGAGTTTCTGACCCGTCAACATGTACGCGAGTAGAGCCCCGAAGCTGTAAATATCGGAACGAACCGTTGCTATTTCTCCCCGAATGATCTCCGGTGCCACATAGCCTGGCGTTCCTTGAAAAAAGCCTTCTTCGGATTTTAGGGCTCCAAAATCGATTATTTTTGGTTCTCCCTTCACCATGAGAATGTTGGCAGGCTTCAAATCCAAGTGCAAAACACCTAAAGAATGAACCGCTTGAAGAGCATCGGCTAACTTGGATACGATCGGCCAAGCTTCTTCGAAGCTTAAACCCTGCCCAGATGGTACCAACTCGTTGAGTGGCTTGCCATCTAAATACTCTTGAACATAATAAACGTTCGCTTCCTCATCCACTCCACAGTCCAGAAATTGAACCACATGGGAGTGATGGAGTGCTTGTAATTGAGCTCCAGTATGCAAAAGCGAGTCTCGATTCATCGGGCCCAGATGGCAAAATAGCTTCAGAACAACTTGTTTCCCGAACTTCTTGTCTTTGGCTAGAAAAACCCCTGTTTTGCACACCTGACCGGTGAATCCATCTATCTCATATCGATCCATTGACCGATATTATCATACATCATTTTAATTTTGCATGCGGGTGCGATTTGTCGTATACTTTCATGAGATAATCGAGATTTACTTCCGTATAGCGCTGAGTGGTCGAAATCGAAGCATGCCCCAACATTTCCTGAATGGCTCTTAAATCAGCTCCATTTTCCAATAAATGCGTAGCAAACGCATGGCGTAACCGGTGCGGAAATACATTTCCTGAAATACCCAATGATTTTCCGTAACCCGCCAAGAGTCGCCGAACCACTCGAACGTTCATCCGTCTACCTTGCTGACCCATAAACAAAGGCGTCTTGCCAGCCAAACCTGCCATGACCAGCCCAAGAGAATCCCGACACCTCTCGTGAAAAGGAACCAGTCTTTCTTTTCGACCTTTTCCCATCACACGGACTATTTTGGAAGCCAAATCAACATCTTCCACGTTTAGAGAAACCAGCTCCGATACCCGCAGTCCACTTGCATAAAACAGCTCCAGAATCGCTCGATCGCGCGTTTGAGCGGGCGGGTTGTCGCATAAAGCAAAGGCCTCTTCTACTGACACACTCTTGGGCAAAGATTGAGGCAGTTTGGGATATTCAAGTAAATCCGCTGGGGAGTTCAGCAAATATCCTTGTTTCACACACCATTTTAGAAAGGAGCGAACCGCACTCAGCTTTCGCGCCACCGAAGCGGTTTGATGATCTCGACGAAGTCCGGCCAAGAAGCTGCGAACGTGATGGTGGTTTAGGCTGGGAAGGTCGATTTCAGGCAGGCTCTCGGCCAGTTGCAGCAGGTCGTTCCGGTAGGCGATCCAGGTATGCGGAGAAACATTTTTCGTGTGTTTGAGATACCGTAGAAATTCTTCGATGCGATCTTTCATCCGTGTTCTTCGTCGATCTTAGCATTTTGCTTGCTGTGTGAAGGCAAAGTATTCGCACTTAGCTGAACCACTGTTTCCACATGAGTCGTTTGAGGGAAAAGATCATAAGGCTGGCAAGAATCAATCCGATAACCCGCATCCAGTAAATCTTTCAAGTCTCGAGCCAAGGTTGGAGGCATGCAGGAAGTATAGAACAGGTATTTGGGGCGGTGCTGCGCCAATAAGCGAACGACCTCTTGCGTCAACCCGGTCCGCGGCGGATTCACCAACACAACTTCGGGTTTCGATTCCCTTAAACAGTCCTCTAAGACCTCCTGAACATCCGCACAGATCCAACGAACCAACGATTGCCTATCTTGGCGTTTGGCGATTTCAATCGCTTTGGAGTTGAGTTCGAGGGCAGTCACTGCATGCCCAGATTGCGCCAATTTTTGGGTTAAAATTCCGATCCCACAATACAAATCAAGCACTCGAGAAAGCTTAAGCTGATTCACTCGCTCCAAAATATCCGCATAGAGTCGACTGCTTTGCTCCGGGTGCGCCTGGATAAAAACATCCTGTTCGACTTCAGAAGCTTTTCCAGAATCAATCGCGCAGGAACGAATCGGAACAAAAGTCCTACCATCCACTCCAATCAGGCCTTTTTCTTTGCCTCGATAATGCCAGCGCATTCGGTTTCGATAATTCCAGATTCGATCGGTTCCAATAATAGGCTTGACTTGGCACTCGATCTGAGCGATTCGCTGAAGCGCGTCTTCCACAAAGCGCTGCTTGATTCGCAACTGCTCCGAATAAGCAGCATGCTGCAATTGGCAGCCTCCGCAGCGCTCGTAATACGCGCACGGAGGGTCAACCCGAGCAAAACTCGGCACCAATACTTCGCGTAATCGAGCGAAAGCGTGAGATTTTTTTGAACGAACGATTTCGTAAGAAACAGACTCGCCTGGCAACACAAAGGGAACAAAGACGACTTTACCGGACTCTCGAACCACACCATTACCCCCGAAGGCAACGGTGTCGACAATTCCATGATTTTCTGAAGGGTTCACACACAAACCCGGAGATTTGGGCTATTTTTAAACATCTTCATTGTCTAACAAACGCTGCGGATTAGGCAAGGACTTGCGATTCTTTGAAATTTTGAACATGCTAGAGGGATGTTTGCATTTTTATTGACCTTGGCCATGGTGAGCCAAATTGAGAGCGTGACTCTGCATGGCTCTTTGATTGAGGTAGAAGCAAACCATTCCGTTCAGGTTCAAAAAACCGTGCGGAGCAAAGATAAGACCCATAAAAAGCGCCTCATATTCGATCTAAAACCAGCCAAGCTCGGCCCGCAAGTCCCGCGCACCCTGATTTCGAAACAAAAACAAGTTGCTCAACTTCGAATCGCTCAACACAACCGAGATACCGTTCGAATTGTCAGCGAAGTCAGCGGAAATCCCAAACTAAGCCTCAAAGTCAAAGTTTCTCGGCCTGCCTCTAAGGCCAAGCGATCTTTGAGTCTTCCCCAAGAACTATCCGCTCCTGAACCTGCTTCTAGTCAACCGGAAAGCACCCCGTTCAAAGCCTTAACGATTGTAATCGATCCCGGTCACGGAGGCGATGATCCAGGAGCCATTGGGCGAAAGGGCCTGCGTGAAAAGGACATTACCTTGGCGGTTTCCAAACGACTTAAGCTCTTATTAGAACGCGATTTACCAGGAACTCAAGTGTACCTCACTCGCGAAACCGACAAAACGCTGAGCCTTCCCGAGCGAACGCAGTTTGCGAACAGCAAAAAAGCCGATCTATTCTTGTCGGTCCATGTCAATGCTTCTCTGAATCGAAGCACGCAAGGAGTCGAAACCTACTATCTGAATACCACACACGATCGCTATGCTTTGCGTTTGGCAGCCCGCGAAAACGCCATGACCGAATCCGAAACATCCAATCTGGAATACATCTTGGCCGACTTAGCCATGAAGTCGAGTGTGAGCGATAGCGTCAAGCTTGGAAATCTGGTGCAGAATAGCCTGTGCACCAACTTAATCAGCCGTTGGAACGACACCAAAAACTTGGGCCTCAAATCAGCCCTTTTCTACGTTCTCATGGGAGCTAAAATGCCTGCTATTTTGATAGAAACGGCATTCATATCCAATAGCACAGACGAAAAAAGGCTGAAGCAAGACCCTTACCAACACGCGTTGGCGGAAGGAATCGTCAAAGGCATTCAACGTTTCACCGAAGAAAGAGTCGCACAGATTGAGTATGCAAAACGATCCTCGTAGCATTGGTGTTTTTGATTCGGGCCTGGGCGGACTAACTGTTTTAAGCGCCATTCGAAGAAAATTTCCGAACGAATCGCTGTTTTATTTGGGCGATACAGCCAGGCTGCCCTATGGAACCAAAAGTCCTGAGACTGTCCTCAAATATGCCTTGGCCTGCGCGAAGGCTTTGATGAAACAGGCTGAGCTGAAGCTTTTGGTCATCGCCTGCAATACAGCGACTGCCCACGCCTTCTCGGCTCTTCAAGACGAATTAGAAATCCCGGTCGTCGGAGTCATCGAATCGGGAGTTTCTGAAACGCTTTCGCACGTGCATCTTGATTCGATCGCCATCTTGGCCACCGCTGGAACCATTCGTTCAAAAGCTTACGAACGTGAACTCAAGAAGCAAAATTTCGAAGGCAGAATCTACCCATTGGCTTGTCCCCTTTTTGTATCGCTGGCAGAAGAAGGCTTAACCGAGGGACCCATTGCTCAGGCCATCTCCAAACACTATCTGCGCCAGCTGCCGTACCTCCCCGATGCCGTCATTTTAGGTTGCACCCACTACCCTTTACTCTTACCCACGCTCAAGGCGTCCTTGCCCCACAAGACGATCTGGATCGACAGCGGTCACGCAACAGCCCATCATCTGAAGTTTAGCCCTTGTCTCCATCAAAGGGGCGAGGCTCGTTATTTCGTGACCGATGCGCCTGAGCGTTTTCAGAAAGTCGCTTCTCAATTTTTAGGACAATCGATCCCAATTCCGGATTTGATTTCGGTCGATTAAACGTATTCAAAAATGCATAGCACACTACACAACATCATTGAAACGGCATTTGAAATCGGAGTGATTATCAATTCACTTTTATTCATACCTCAAATACTCCACTTATTTCGTCAAAAAAATTCTCATGGGATCTCTCTGGCAACATTTGGCGGATTTACCCTCTTGAACGGATTAACGATTTGTCACGCCGTGATTCGAAATGATGAAATTTTGCTACTGGGGTCCATTCTCAGCCTGACCTCTTGCACCATCGTTTCCATTTTGATCATTTTCTATCGAACTAAGAACTAACGACAACTAGAAACATTTCAGCGGTTCCCTCGATACTCGCTCCATGAACCGTTTTCTCGTGCTTCTTTGGCTGAGTACCTCTGCAGTCTCAGGAACGTATACTTACCACCCTTCGAACGCTCTTTTCTTAGGAGCCGGTTTTGATCCTCGTTTTCCAGACCAAGCCTTTGCGAATTGCATTGAGTTTCAAGAACGCGTTCACGTAGATGGCAATAGTGCCATTAAAACGGAATATTCGTTAAGTCTCGTGAAAAGCAAACAAGAGCTTTTTGACCGACTCAACATCTCTTCAAGCCTTTCCGCTCGAAGCCTGTTCTTTCATCTGAGTGCTGGAGCAAGCTATTTCTCTCAGCACCGACTTCACAGCGACTCCATCACCTGGATGATCTTAGGAAAATCGGAATACGGACGCTATGTGATTCAAAATCCTCAATTAAATCCATTGGCCAAGCACTTGATTGAGCAGCGCGAATTTGAGCAATTTGCGCGACAATGTGGAACCGAATTTATCCGTCAAGAACGTCGAGCCGTGATGGTCGCAGCTATTTTTTCGGTCGAAAACGTCAATCAAGAAGATAGGCGCCGACTCGAGATGCATTTCGAAGCCTCCACATCGGCTCTATTTTTTGATGCAAGCTTGAAAACGCGTTACGAGCGCTTTGTTTCCGAAGCTTCTCGACTAAACCGAGTCAATCTTTCTTTTTACGCCATTGGAGGTTCCGGAATTACCGAGCTTGCTAATTTGGCCATTCATGCCGATGACTTGGAAAACGTTCAAAGAACACTCGAACGATACATGAAAACGCTTGACGAATCCAAAGCCGTTCCCGTTGAGTACGTCTCTGCTTCGATGGCTTCCTTTGGCTGGCTCGGCGGCACTCCTGCCCTGCTGCACCAAAGAGAGCGCGTGCTGGCCCAGCTCTATCATCAGCACGAAGAAGCGAATAGCATTCGAACACGCCTGGCACAGATACTGACCCCAAAAGGCGATGGTCCTTCCAAGGTGCTCTCAACGCTCGAGCATCAGACCTACACAAACCGATATCATGAATACGGGCAGTATCTCAAAGCAATTCTAAAAGCCGCCGATCTCTGTCACGCTTCTTTGGATCAGTGCGAGCCCTTAAGCTGCCATCTCAGCAAAATCGTATGGCCCATGAACCACCTCTCTCTTTGCGACAAACTTCGACAAAAAGCGCTTCATGGAAATCAAATTGATGAAGAAGAGCTTGAAGAACTAGAACGTATGAAACTTGCCCCCATTCTTGATCCAAGCACTCAAAAAATTGGAGCCTATAAGCTATGCCGATAAAATGTTCCTCCCTCCTGTTGGCGACCCTCCTCTCTCTGACTCAAGCCTTCGCCGATGTGTCGTACATGGCTGTCTTGGAACGATGCACAGAGCAAAATTTGGATCCCCAAGACGCGATCACCAGAAACGCATGGGCTCAGAAATGTTTTCCTCAGCACCAAGAATTCTTTCAATTCTTTGCCCCCAAACGTCCCACTCGCTACGCGCTGGTTTACAGCCCAGCACAGAACTCTTGGCAGGGCCCGCTGAAACCCGAAAGCGCTTGTGGCGATTGGGAACTCAAAACGTTCTGCATTGCCGCCTGTTATACTCCCGATCAACGCCTTCTCTTTGGCCAGGGGTATCTCCCTATTGAAGAGGCCCTGAAAAAAAATATCACGCATATTCAAGTCCTTAGGAAGGGTTCTGATTGGCACTCACCTCAATTTGACTTAGTCCCAATCCAATCGTTTAGCCGATCCTGGAAAGAAGCTTGGGAATCCATCCGAATCCTCACAATGATGTCAGGCGGAATCTTAAAAGTGACCCAAAATCACCCGATTGTGACTCATTTAGGCCAGATCAAAGAAGCCTCGCTCCTTTCCAAGCACGACCGTCTTCTGAAGTTGGATGGCACGGAGGACCCCATTGAATCCATCGAAGACAAAGAGTACTTTGGCCGGGTTTACAACGTAGAGCCAGCCAGCTCCGAACCCAACGAAAACATCTTGGTTGCCCAAGGGTATTTAGTGGGATCGGCCGGTTATCAATACCACCCTGAGTTGCATAAACTGGTAGAGTGTTTCAACACGAGCTCACATCGAAGATAAATTTCAGTACGGGATTGAAATTCAGCTCATAAAACGTCAGAGGGTAATCGGAGAATGGATTGCTTTAAGAAAAATCGAACGACCGTCCTACTTGCCGGAATTTGGGCGTCTATTGTTTTGGTGCTATGGGCTCTCAGCGAGGTCTTGCTTCCCTTTCTTGTGGCAGTCTTACTCGCTTACGTGTTGGATCCGCTCGTGAGTCGAATCCGACTACCGCGCTGGAGTGCCGTGTTCATTATTTATTCGGTGCTTGGAATCGGAATTTATCTGTTTTCAACGCTGTTTATACCGGAGCTCTACCAAGAATTTTTGAGACTTGCCAAAACGACCAACGAGACCCTTCACTCGCTGCGAGAAACCGACCTCCATCAACTGGCCGCTCAGATCGATTATTATTTAAGATACTACCAGATCCCGATCAACGACATCAACTTATTGGAAGTACTTCACCAAACGCTGACCGATTTATCCGAATTCATTCGCGCACAATCCAGCAACATCGTCATTGAACTTCAACAACTGATTCGAGGCATCCTGCACTTTGTATTTAACTGCACACTTGTGCTGATGATTACAGCCTTTATTCTCGTGGATACCGGACGAATTCGACGTTTTGTGGATCGTCTCGTTCAGCCAGAACATCACGCGACACTGAGTGCATTTTTAGCGCGAGTGGATGTTGGATTATCCGGGGTCGTACGAGGTCAGCTCATTATTTGCCTCGTCAACGCCCTGCTCACCTTGGCAGGTTTACTGCTGCTAAAAGTCAAATTCTCGCTCATTCTAGCAACATTGGCTGGCATTTTTTCTTTGGTTCCGATTTTTGGAAGCATTATCAGCACCATCCCGATCGCCTTGGTTGCTTTTTTAACCTCTCCTTTGGCCGCGGTGCTTGCGGTAGGATGGATCGCTTTGATCCATCTTTTGGAAGCCAATCTTTTGAATCCTAAAATTATGGGCAGTTCCGCTCAAATTCACCCTGTTCTCATTGTCTTAGCTCTGGTCTCCGGCGAACATTTCTATGGAATCGTAGGGGCTTTATTGGCCGTCCCGATCACCAGCATCTTGATTACGCTATTTCAATACCTGCTCGTGAAAGCGCATGCCGAATGAAGCGGATATCGGCTTCGCTATTGGACCGATTCTACAAGCTTAAACTGAGAATCCAATCCCGATTCCATGTTGTCTAGAATAAATTCACGAAGAGACTCTTTTCCGTCTCGCAGTGCTTCATAGTAGCGCTGTCTCTCGCTGCTGTGAATAATCACCGAATCGTATCCACCTTGCTTCAAAAAGCCATTCATAAAAATTCGACCAATTTTTCCGGAACCTTCCGAAAACGGAAATATTTGCATGAATTCAAAGTGGAACATCGCTGCCTGATTAATCGGATGCTGAGCCCTAAATTCAGAGTCTTTTGTTTGAGAGCACAACGCACGAAGCCTGGACTTGATCTGAGTCGGCGCAAGAAGATCGTGAAAATAGGTTCCATGAAGGGGAATGATTTTTCGAAATTGGCCCAGATTCTTCCGACCTACTTTCTCGTACAGCTCATGATGCATGCGTATGACCTCTTCATACTCAATCGTATTCGATTGATACACCTGGTTCTCAGATCGCGTGTTGCCCTTAGAGTGACAGAATGCATGAAAAAGTTTTTGATGATTTTGGATCTCCTGCATCACTCGACTCCGAAACACCATCGGGCGAAATTGAGCGGTGAATGCTTGCTGAATATCTTCATGGCTCAACACCTGCCCATCGAGAGCAGAATCGTGAAAAACGTAAGCTCTTGTACACAGATCTTGAAATTTATCGGCATACTCAGAAGGCTTTTTTTTCAGCAAATGCTTCAGTTTTTGGACTCTCTCCTCAACCGTGTAAAATCGTTCGCGAACGTCGAAATCATCAAATTCGAAAAACATTTTTTCAATTTAATCGACTTAAGCTCGATCGCGCATCTGACGATTGACCGATACGGGTTGTGAGCCAATTTCGTTTGTGGGAGGATCTCAAAAACGACAGCAGAAGTCTTTGGCTATCATTCTCAGATTGACGATTTGCGTTTTTTCGCGAGAGCATTTTTAGAAAATAATAGTTCACTTTTTTAATTTTTAGATGAAAACTTAGTGAATATAATTAATATTATTGGAGATTAATTTTATAAAAATAGACTCATTGGATCATATAGAGTTTGGAATAGAAAACCTGAGTTCATCAAAGAACTCAAAATCAAACCAGAGCTACGGTTTTCAAGGGAAGAGTGGAACACTTTAAAATTGGTTGCAGAAGGGTATAGTGCGAATGAAATTGCAAAACGAGTATTCAGAGCCAAACGAACCATAGAACATCGAATTGAGAAAATTAAGTCGCAGCTAAACTGTTGCTCCAAAAGCGAGCTTATTCGTTTCGTACAAAAGTTCGAAATACACGAAGAGTACCTCCAATCAAGCTTCTAAAATTGGACGTCATGGACTTAAGCTCACTCGCGAGGACGTGGCAGTTCTTGCCAGGGCGCGATTGGGGAAAGAGAGACGAATGTGCTGGGTTTGGGGGTGATAATCTCGAATGGTCAAATACCCAGTTTGAAAAAGCAGAGTCGGCAATTGAAGGTGTTCGACTTCAAAGGACCCGAGCTCATTCAAAGTCAGGCTTGGTTTTCTAAGTCCAAGATTGGATAGTTTTTTTCTTGTTGGTTTTATCAACATAGAGATAGTGTCCGGGTTCAAGGCACTTGGATACCTAAGCCTTCTAGAAAATGTTGGGGTGTTTGTAGACCAATCCCATCATTCGAGAGACTTGAGAGCCAGCTCTTGCATCCCTTGCCATTTCTCCACGTTCGCGGGAATGGCTGCGGAGCCAAGGGAATGACTTGCTTTTGATGAGGATGGACCAAAACACCACACAATACTTCGAGCTGCTTGACACAGCAATTATCCCAGAAAACTTTGGAAGCGGTAAGATTCCAATATCTTGCCCCGCTGGGCAAAAGCGAAGAGGGTTTTGAAGATGCCTCGCAGGCTTTTGGGAGAGAGCTCATCTAAGCGTTCGCGTAGGGTGGTGCCACAAGGGGGATCTTGGACTCGATACAAGGTCTTGAGGTTCGAGCGAGTGATTTTTCGGCATTGTTCATCGTATTGGAGCAGAGAGGGAAACTTGAGGTGAAATACAGCCAGACCTACCAGGATGCAATCTAACAAAGAAGGTTTTTCAGTGGCTTGGTGCTTTTTAGGGGTTGGAAACTGAGTGGAGAAATAGAGATAGCAAGCTTGAATGAGTGCCGAGGGCGATAGTTGCTTTCGGCCTGGACTAGAAAGCGGTTTCATTCCTTGGGCGGATCACGTTTTGATTTTCTTGGTAATAAGCTCCAAAGTTTACGAAAGTAATTGAGAAGCTCATTTATTACAGCGCGTCTAAAAGCCATAATTTATTTTGGCGGGAATCGCTGCTATGGTAGAACTGATTCTCACTTGAGGCGCTTGAACAATCTCTAATAAATTAAAATGATTCAATGAACCTCCTGCAACCGCATGCGTATGGAGTAGATTTACATTGTTGCGAGGTGTTTCAGGTGTATGTTCAAAAACTCTTTGTACTTGATTATTGGCTCGCAGAATAAAAACACGAACCTGAACATCAAAAATATATGCCATGGCAGCCATCATTCCTGTACGATTCAATCCATAACCCAAAAAGGCTCCTCGCCCTCCTTGCGCAATAGTCCCATAGGTTTGCCGTATATATACCAGCAACTCTTCTGGAGATGGCTCATAGGCTTGAATGGCTGTTACTAAAGTTGGATCAACCGCTGCCAAGTTTTCTCTGACTTCTGCTGTTAAGGCATGTATCACATTTTGGAAATGTCGGTGTGCAGGGTTCCTAAGAACCCGTAGAACTTCCTGAACAGCCACATTACGGTCTACCCCCATGGCCGTGAATCCGCAATTACCATCACCCAAAACTGGTAATTCTTTGAAATACTCGGCTGTTTCCCCTTGCGGTGCGTAAACTAAATCTCTTTGAGGCAATCGTTCAGATTCTGCCTGTTTCAAAGCTTCCCGAATTAACCGAATGTCCAGCATTCCTTTTCTAAGAACTTCAAGAAAGACATTTCTTGTATCTTTACTAAAAATTTGATCAAAAAAATCAGCATTAGTTAAGTGGTTTCGATAAGACTGAACAACTGCTTGAGCAGCCTGCAGACCCCTCTCTAGTGCCATGCGAGAGTCTACATTTGGTAGTATCTTAGGATCAATTCTAGAAGGAGATGGTACTGAGTTAAACAAACCAGCCAGGTTACCATTTAGCGTTCCAACGCAACCGGCTCCTGTAAAAGCATGACCTTGGTTGATATTAAGACACCTGCTGAGCTGATAAGAACCTAGATGAAATTGAGACACCTCTGCAAATCTGGAGCTCAAATCGTGTTCCGCAAATACACCGCTACGTTGTCTAGAGCTGGCGCTAAACTCAATAGGATTTCTGTTTTGTTCTGAATTGCCTTTAAAATAAGCTGCCCTTCGCGGCACTTCCGTAACCAACGGATGCTCTTGATCTGTAAAAATCCAGAAACGATCAGCAGTGCGATTTTTAACTTGTTTCAATAATGCAGGTGATTCACGGTTTTGTACTTCTGGGCAATCATCATCTTCAAAACTCTCTGGCAATACAGCACTTCCTCTTGGAACGAGAACACAAGTGTTTGGCTCTGGATAGTATACACATGTAACCGCATAGGCGTTAATCGCTGAACGTACCTCCCTATCAAGATGGCTACCAATAACCAACGGCCTAATAATAGACACAATATTTGGATGTAATTCTGCTGAATCTCCAAACACATAACCAGTCGACATAACCTGAGGAGGATTTATGTGGTTTCTGTAGTATAATCGAGTGTAACCACTGTAAATCCTATTGAACGATAACGTATCTTTATCGATCAGGCTAATGTAAACATCTTGTGCACCACGTCCACGAGCTTCTGTGATAAGCTCTCGTGTATTTTGGTGTTGTGATAGTTGTTGCCGTAACCATCTGTAAGGCACTATTTGACCCTTCTCATTTCGGTTCAAAAAATCTTTGGCACTTTGAGGATTTCGTCTCTTTAGTTGACAATAAAAACTTCGAACTGACTTATCATCAACCATCACGTTTATCAAACGTTCAGAGGACCATCGATCATTTTCCCATCTTCCAGGAATCCATTTGCCTTCGTACAACTGTCCTTCGATTTGCACTTGCCAGAATTCACGATGCTCTACTCGCGTAATATGTATATCTCCAGATATCACGGGAAGCATATTTTCCTGAATTGCTCGTGCGGGTTCAATTAAACTCTCGTTGCCCCACCTTCCCTTTAATAAACGTGGCTCAGTATCACCTCTAGCAAGACCAAAACGCTGGGTGAAAGTCCTCTCATAGAGCCTATAGCCAGTCCAGGGATCATCAGTTAATCCCAATTGCTGCCATTGCCCATCAAGACATTCGTATCGTATGAGTTTCGATTCAATCCATCTATCTTCAACCCATTGCCCATTGATCCATTGGAATTGCTTTTCTTGTTCTCGATAAATATCTTGCTTGTGGTACCATTGGCCTCGTCTCCAGAGAACGCCTGTTTTTTTGACGGAAAGTCGAGACTCTGTTTCTGGTCGATGTAGTATTCTCCTAAAAAAGTTGTTTTTTCTTTCACTAAGAGAAAAAGGTCTATTGATAAGCAGACTCACTCCTAAAGTGCTTAATTCTTGGGAGGCTGTTGATTCAAATCCTGTGTTCTGGAGGTTTCTCAAGAACAGTGAAACACTAGAAGGTCCTTGAACAACAGGCATCTCAAGATTTGGATTAGTGTTAAGCGATGAAGGTTGACTGCTATTACTTTGAACAAAATAAAAAGGTGGGTTATCAAAATTCTCTTGGCTAAATCTAGGATCTTCTGTAGGCATCACAGGTGAATCTGGTTCATCAGAATCTGACGATGCATAATAAATCGTGTTAATAACAAAATGCGGTCTTGCAGGACGCGGGGGCCTGGCTTCAGCCTCTTCTGCAGGGGATGGATGCGAAGAGTTTTTATCGCCTCCAGCATGAAGCAGAAGAGAAGTAGATAATGGTAACAGCAGCACAGCAATACAAAATAATCTTATGAAAGAATAAAACATATATTTCTCACTTTCTACTTCTAATCTATCTTTCCGAAAGCCCCGTTTCTCACAGCTGGCCCCATGGTAACGATGGCTTTAAACTCAACCGGACTGAGATAGCTTGAGTACAAGTGCTTCGGATTATGCCTCTTCAATAAAATGAGAAACACTTTTAAAACGTCCTCGAGCGTCTCATATTCTGTTAGATGTTTAGTCCGAAATTGTGATAGTTCGGTTGAACCACAAACGATTGTAGCAGATTTTCTCATGATTTTAAAATAAATTCGTAAGGAGTTAGCCCTTTTAGAGTTTTAAGGCGCTTTGCAAAATTACAGGGATTGAGAAAATCCCTGAGGTGCTGACTAAGCTGCTGATGTGTCTGATAGGGATACTTTTTCACTGTCGCTTCTTTAATAGTCCGGTTCATCCGTTCTACCTGGCCATGGGTCCATGGGTGGTTCACTTGCGTCAGACGATGCTCAATGCCTTCTTGCTGGCAGATCCGAAAAAATAGGCGTCAACGCCCATTGCTGATCTCGGCGGTTCGTGAATGGAATACCATTGTCTGTTAAAAGGGTGTGGATTTTATAGGGAACAACCTGAACAAGGCGTTTAAGAAACTCGGCAGCTTCTATTTTTCCATACTTTTCTAAGAGTTCAGCGTAGGCGAACTCCGAGGTTCTATCAACCGCTACGAACATATAAAGTTTACCTTCTTCTGTATGCACTTCGGTAATATCGATATGAAAATAGCCAATGGGATAATTTTTGAATTTCTCTTTCTTGTTTGGCTGCTCGACAGTGCTGGGCAGTCGACTAATCCCATGACGCTGCAAACATCGATGAAGAGACGAACGAGTCAGTTCTGGGATTGCGGATTGCAGAGCATCAAGGCAGTCATCCAAAGGCAATAGCGTGTGTTTACGGAACGCTACAATGGCAGCTTCTTGTTCTGGACGCAAAACTGTGGATAGACGCTTTTTAGGACCCATCGAAACATCTTCTACAAAATCCCGCTTCTTCCATTTGGCAACCGTCTTAACGTTCAGAGAGTATCGGCTTGCAAGCTCTGCTAGGCCCGTTTGACTATTTTGTATCTCTCGACGCACCGCCTTTGTCGTTCAGGCACATCCATGAAGTATTTGTCCCATATTGTCTCCCAAGTTGCTTTTGGTACATCACAGACACCATTACAATCTGGGACTAAACATCTAAGAAGTCTCTGATCTTGAGAGGCCCCCAAGATGGAAACCTGGCCTTACTATTCAACAGAGGCTGTACCATGGGAGCTCAGTCCGATTCGGATAAGTGTGCCGAGCTTGGGCTGCGGACTCTCTCCGAAGCGTTCGATGAGTTTGTAACCCGTCTTCCGGCTTATCTGATAGCGTTCACATCGTGCTGCAAAGCAAAACTCATCTGCGAACCAATCGTCAATAAATCTGATTCTCTCTTGATATACTTCGGTTTGATTCCAAGTCATGGGATCCATAGCGATTCTCCTTTTTGAGAGTGTCACCTATCTGCCCGGTCAGCACCCCATGAGCACATACATTTTTACCAAGCACAGGGCATACTAGAAGACACAGATGTCAAGATGGGCGCTCTAAATAACTCGTAGTGATTTCCTGTATAGGTTAGATCAACTTGACCTTGAGTGGCGTTTTGATTGATCACATGCCCTCGAACTTCTCCTTCATTATAAACCACAATTCGTACATCTCGCAATCTGGCTAAAATTCCAAGCTCAATTGGGCCTCCCCACATTTGCCCAACTTGCTCCATGGCATTGATATAGGTTGGAACTTGTTGTTCTGCAAAATCCAATATTCTCCTTTCTATATCTTCAATCCCGAAGCCTGTTCGTAAAGCATTTTGTCGGTATTGCCACAAGTTCTGCATTTGAGTACGTAGATTCTGGGGATAGCCATCTAGCTCATTATCTCTAATATTTTGGGCCAATTGATCTGCTATCTCTGTAAAATATAAATGCAAATTGTTTCTTAACTCTCTAACAACCATTTGTCTGGCACCCAGCGCATTCAATGTCTCTGGGGCGATATGGAGTCCCATGAGAACAGCATTAAACATACAATCTCCGTCTGCAGGTACGCCTAACCGCCGAGAAACACTCACATGTCTATCCAACAAATCATAACGAATTGCGCGAAACCAGTTTAACCTTTCCACAATCGAACCCAACAATGAGCTAGAGACAGATGAAGCACCAATTACATTAGCAAGTGGAACCATATGCCCTTTACTTTCCAGATCTCGTTTACGCTGAGTTAAACTCGTATCAACTTCTGCCAACATGGATATTAATTCATTAAATACTTGAGTGGCTGATTCTCGTCGATGAATTTCATGCATCACATCAACATGCTCAAGAATATTGCGAATATGCACATTTTGAATCACACCTGAATTCACAGAATAGATGATAAAATCGATCAGCTCAGCATCTAATCCTACTTTATAATCTAACTTTTCAAGATATTGTCTCAGGCACGTTTCTAGATGCCTAGAATCTTCATTAACGGCATTCAAATAGCGTGGGTTTGTATTTACGATATTCAAAACTCGCTGTCGTTGTCTGGAATCCGGAAACAAGAAAGTCACAAGGCGATCCCATGAATCCATTGCTAACCGAAGATAGGTGGCTTGTTGTTCGTCATTTCTTAGATGTCCTTCTGTGGGTCCCACATCTAGCCATCGACTCAATGTTTCAAAACTTCTATAGTGAGAGCCACTTAAGTAGGTCTGAACAAAGTCTATCGAATCGTCTCGGTTGAGATTTGCGCAGACAGTGTCGAGTTCTGAGACATGCAAGGTTTCATCGGTCTCTCGCAAAGCATTTCGACCATTAATGCGGTGAAGCATTTCCCGATACTTTTGTTGAACAGAACGCAGCTCTTGCTCAATAACATCGATATCTGACTCTATTTGCTTGACTACTGCATCCTTCTTATCTTGAGGCATCGTTGGGTGCGACACAACGTTGCCCAGCTTTTGTTTCTTTGAAGCAAGCGTCTGCTTTTGCTTATCAGAAAGGCAGGTCTCCAAAGACTGTTGGCGAGCTTGAACCAGCAATCGAGCAAGTTTGTGGGTGTCTTCAGGAAGCCACGAAAGACGTCGGCCAACATTCAATGATAACTCCAAATACGACCGATGCTGCTGTACAATTCGGTCTAATAGTGTACTGGGCTCTCCGATATCTATGAGGCCAGATAAAATATTCTTTAAGCTCATCCCAAGTTCAACAATATCTTGCCGGAGTTCTTGCAAACTCAATCCACCGATATTTCCCTGGCGAATCAAGTGATTCATGCGCGCTCGTACTTCAGGCCTCTTTTGAGGACCTTCTTTAAGAAGATTTCGTAGTTTTTGAAGACTTTCCCATGACATCTCTGGAATTTTAGCCTTAATTCGACGTCCTAGATTCGCACCAATCATTTCATATTTTGCAGTATCTCCTACTTTTTTAACAATTGTGAAGAGTCTACGTCTTTCATCTAGATCTTCAATATTTAACCGAGCAGCCACTCTTGTCAGATCCACTATCTTACCTAAAGAGAACAAGTCATAGGCATGTCTAATAAAAGCATGTAGGTTAAGCATGGACTCCGGTATCCGAGGGTCTCTTAGCGGGACGGAGATATCTCCCCATTGATCGTACTCAGAAAGCATCTGAAAAAATCGCTTGCGCAACGCCAATAAATCTCCTTGCTTATTCCATCTCGGAACTCCTTGAACAAGAAGCTGTTCTGTTACTGCATAATGATTTCTAAAGTTAAATGCAGCACCATTACGGCTTAAGGTGGTGGTTCCTATTGGAAATACATATCTTGAGATCGAATCATCAGAAAAGATTGCTGCTAAAAACTCCAACTCCGGCCAAAGCAAAGTCGCCCGATATTTTTCTTTTGTCTGCTTTGACAATCCGTAACAAAGACGACTCACAAGTGTCAGCGCATTTCGAACGATATCAATGGCATCATAATCTATATCACCACGCTTTAATTCCCTTATTCTGTCAAGAATTCTAATTGCAGAACGAACCGCAATTCGATCTGCAGCCTTCTTATCAGGTGTTCCCTCTACGTCTTCACCTTGCCGAAGCCTTTTAACATATTGCTTTCCCCAACGATTTTCTTGCTTTTCTTGCTCATACTGAGCAATTTGTTGTGATTCCTGTAATCTACTCAAACGAGCTTCGCGTTCATGACCATTTGCCTGATAAGTTTCTGAAAGCAAAATTGAATCTGGCAGTGAATTATGAGCCAAGAGATCTAATAGAGTCAGCGGCAAATCCAATTCACTCGCTAAAGCATAGTGTCGTGCTGTTAATTTGTTTGTTAGATTTGGTAACGCAACATTAGCGCCTTTCTGAATAAGCGATCGAATGATTTGTTCTGCAGCGATGGCGTTCGTGCCCAGCGAGGCTGCCATGAGCGCAGTTCTCCCATACCCATCAGTCCCGTCCAGGTTAATCGTAGGAATACCGATCAACGCCTGAACCAATCGAGTCATACCAGCTGCCGCAGCAAGGTGTAAAGGTGTTTCGAGTTGGTTAATATCAAGAATAGCTAAGTTCGGGTTCTGAGCAAGAAGCATGCAAGCGGCTTGTTCTTGACCTTGACGAATAAGCTCAAGAAGAGATTGTCCAGAGAGCCTGTTAACAAAAAGTAGACAGAGCAGTAAAAATAAAACTGAACGACGACGCATAGTATACTCCAAATGTTCGTTAAGAATACTAAATCAAAATACTGGAATTGACAAGGATTTGTCCGGGTTCAACAGCCATTCCCGCCAACTTAAAAAAATGGCAGGGGATGCAAGAGCAATCCCTTATTTTTGAGAAAAATGCCTCATTTTGACTGATTCAAGCTACGAGAGAATCAACCGCCCCTAGATCCCCAAAAAGGAGATTAACAGTCAGAACAGATTGTGCACACCCTCAGCTGCTGTTGTACCGATGATCCGATAGGATTTTCAAATACAAAACCTTCAAAACTCTCCAGTATAAAAAACTTAAAAACAGCCCGCACCTCTTCCCATAAAACGGGATAGCTCTTCGCAGACGCTTTCGCTCGTTGAAAGCTTTGATCCGATAGCTCTGAAAGCTGATCAATCAGAAACGCCAGCAGCATCAATAAGCCCAGATTGCTGCACAGATTCGGATGCCCGTGCCAGTCATTATGTCCCATCTCATAGCCTTGGTTCTTCAGCGTGTTAAACGTTTCGTTTTCAATCCGCCAACGCGCTCGGCCCCTCGCATCACCGTTTCGAGGGTCGATTCCGATAAAGGAAGATCCGTGATCCAAGCAAAATGCTGCTTTTTGCCTTGGGCGTTGATTTCATCGTATTCCAAAAAATTCACTTTTCTCTCGAAGAAAGTGTCGTTCAAAGGCACTTGATTCAGGAAGCGATAACGTTGGGTAACTCCCGCATGGCAACGAACTACCCCTGTGAGCAAGGAGGACTCGATCCAGTCGTAAAGCAGGCGTAGATTCCCAGGCTTGGCGATAATGATAAATTTCAAATCCAATTCTTGAAGCAGTTCCAGATGCTTGCCGGCCGCATACAGACCATCTTCCGTCACCACTGCCTTTAAGTTCGGATGTTCTCGTCTAAAATCTCTCAAAAGTCGTTCTGCCGCTCGTTGTTCGCAATCGTTTTTGGCCAAGATCTCAGACTTCTGAACTGCCTCCGGAGCCAAGGGAATGACTTGCTTTTGATGAGGATGGACCAAAACGCCACACAATACGGGGTGATAATAGATCTTTTGACCACTTTCGAGCTGCTTGACACAGCAGTTATCGCAGAAAACTTTGGAGGAAGTATGATGTCCGCTGCCGTCCACGGAGAGAAGATAGTGCTGGTTCCAGAAGAGGTAAGATTCCAATATCTTGCCCCGCTGGGCAAAAGCGAAGAGGATTTTAAAGATGCCTCGCAGGCTTTTCGGAGAGAGTTCATCTAAGCGTTCGCGTAGGGTGGTGTCACAAGGGGGATTTTGGACTCGATACAAGGTCTTAAGGTTCGAACCGGTGATTTTTCGGCATTGTTGATCGTATTGGAGCAGAGACGAAAACTTGAGGTGAAATACGGCCAAACCTGCCAGGATGCAATCTAACAAAGAGGGTTTTCCGGTGGCTTGGTGTTTTTTAGGAATCGGAAACTGAGTCGAGAAATAGGGATAGCAAGCTTGAATGAGTGCCGAGAGCGATAGTTCCTCTCGGCCTGAACTAGAAAGCGATTTCATTCCTTGGATGGATCACGTTTTGATTTTCTTGGTAATAAGCTCCAAAGTTTACGAAAATAATTGAGAACCCCATTCATGACAACGCGTCTAAACGCCAATTTATTTTGGCGGGAACTGTTGGTATTTGACAAACCTTTTTCTGCGTTAGAAATGATTCAACGTATCTAAAGTAACCTTGGATTTTCTTTTCAGCGATGGATAGCACCGCTTGAAACAGAACCGAAGCATCAAGAATGTATTTGGGTTAGTTTTTTCGCTTCTTGACTTAACAAAGGCTTGAATCTGGATAAGTGGTGACAAATCACGACGGTTCAACTAATTCGAAAATAGGAGAACTTGTTATGTCAAATAAATTATTGAGCTGTCGTCGAGTATTTACTTTCTTCTTACTGGGTTCTGTTCTATCGATTCCGGTTTTTGCGAATGATTCTGAAGCAGAAAAACTGTCTGAAACCAACTACATACTCTCTAGGAAATGCGCTTTAGCCATGGGTGCCGCTGGAATAGCGACAGGGGCATTCACTGTCGTTGCCTTGCCTGCTGCCCTGTCTTTTGTAGGTTTTACGGCGGCCGGCATTGCAGGAGGCTCATTGGCAGCCGTATGGCAGGCTACGATGGGAGGCGTAGTATCCAGCGGCGGTATCTTCGCGCTCCTTCAATCCATTTCCGCTGCAGGTTTAAGTTTGTCCGGAACCGCTGTTGTAACGGGTTCGACAGGAGTTGCAGTAGCCGCGTTCTGTGAGCTGGTTGATTCGTATTACGCAACATCAAAGTTGTAAATTGGCTCAAGCAAAACTCAAAGACCTATTCACACGCATTTTAACGTGGGCCGATAAACACGGGGAGAACTTCGGCCAGAAACGCCCAAGAGTCGTGGAGCCGACTTGCCATGCTCGACAGAAGCTTTCTATCATCAACATTGCCTTGGGTCAGTCTGAATGCCAAGATTTCTCCGCAGTCATTGATAATCAAATGCAGCTTAAAGCCAAAGAACCAGCCCATGGTTGATTTGCTTCTTTTGCCAAGTTCGCCAAAAACTCGGTTCCGATGAATGCGTTTGTTGTGACAAACTCTCAGTGTCGTTGAATCCACCAAAGCTATCCCTTTTGTTTTGCCACACATTTTAAGCATCAAAAGAGTAATGCGAACAAAGCCCTTGGCATGAGATAGACGAAACGGGAATAAGAAATCAAGTTTGGAAATTCTGAACGCAAATGTCGACAGACATAATCCAAGTAGTAGGTCTTAAAATTTCAATATCCTGAGCTCTGAAACAAAATAAGGATTGTCATTATCTCGCTGAGGGATAGTTTTCCTAGACGTCGACGGATTTTCACTTCACTTCTCACCCCCAGTTGTTTCTCAAAATCTTTTGAAAGGACCTTGCAAAAATCGTCAACAATGCAAAATAGTTCTGTCATCCTGTTTTCTCCTGCGTTGAATGAGAAAAACAGGATGATCTTTAAAAACTCGAATGTGAAGAAAAAATCTCTTATTTTTAGCCTGCTGCAAATCTCTTAAACGAAACTCAGGTTACGTATGTGACCGTTCTGTATTGTTCAAAAGGTCCACTTTCAAATCCGAGATCCATATTCAAAGATAGTAGTTGTAATTTCAATTTTGGAAGAGTAATCCAGATCCTGAGTCTTGAAATTTAATCCATAGGAGCTCGAAATGAATAAGTCCTTTCTTGTTTTTTCTCACGTCTTTCTTGTCTGCTTCGTTTCACAAGCTGAGCTAGCCGTTGGGCGTTCAATTGGTTTTCAGGCTGCCTTTAGCAGTGTCCGGAGTCTAGTTACGTCGCAAATAAGTGGTTCTGGATCGGGTCAGGGCTTGTTTATGTTCCCGTTTCTGTCAAACATCGCTTCGGTTGTCCAAGAAGGAGTCTTGAAAACAGAAGAGATAAGCGAAGAGGCGAAGCGGAGGCAAGATGAGCACAAAAGTTTCTTGAAGCGTGAAAAAACGTTCGAACAACTTATCAAAGAACGCGATGAGCGCATCCAAGAACTAAAGCAGCAGATTGATGAAGCGCGGAATTCTATAAAACGAATTGGCGAGGGTGAGTCTGTTGAGGACATGCAAGTCGAGTTGAGTCAATTACAGGGTTGCTTGAGAGCGAGTCTGTTTGAAGCAGGTACATCTGATGGATTCCATTTTCAGACGGATTCTGCGCCGGGCTGCCTTGAGCAATCGCACGATGCAAATGCTTTTCAGTTACCCGTTTTAGTGGTGCTTCCAAAGGATGGTGATTCTCAAAGTAAAGGTCATTGCGTATTAGTAACAGAGGAAGAACTCAGTCAATGGGCGCCGATAGAGACTCCTGTTGCCGGGCGGGCATATAAGACGGTTAGTCGGATTGGAGGAGCGAATTCGATGCATTGCGGGATATATATTGGAAACTCGGAATGGATCCATATTAATGGAGGCAAGGTTAGGAGAACAACGGGTATTCGATCTTTTGCTTCGGGTGGTATTTATGAGCATTCGGCAAACTCTGTGACTAGGTTTTCTCCTGAATTGGTGGTCATAAGAGCCGAAAAAGCTTTGGAGTTTCAAGAAACGGGGAGTTATGTTTGGCGTTATCTTCCGACTTTATCCAATTGTGAACATTTCACAATGTTAATCATGACAGGTGAGTTTAGAAGTCTCCAGGTTGAGTCTTGGGACTTGAAGCGAAGGCTTGCAGCTGAGGTTGGAAATGGTCTTTTGGCTGCAGGTTCTGTTGCTTGGCGTACTGCTAATTCCGGGAGAATTTTTGATGCTTCAGTAGCTGATTCTCTTCCAGTTGGGTTGTGCAGAAAACCTGAAGAGACGCAGGGAAAAGCTAAGCCTCAATTGCCACCCGGCACAAAATTGAATCGAGAAGGTAAAATTTGTAAGCTTGGCAGAAGTGGAAAATACTACTGTGGAAAGCAATTCCAACCAAAAGGAAAATGTCGCATTTGCGGACACTGTGAAGATGGTAAGTGTGGCCCTAATACAGGGTGCCAATGTTCCGCCTGTTCCGATGTCAGATAGTTAAATGTCCTCAAGAGAGTCTTACAGTAGATCAGTAGGAAGGTTGCGCTTAAAGATTGTTCTTGTACCACGCTAGGAGCGGCAGCGGTTGGAACGTGCGACACAGGCAACGGAACCTGAGAGGAGCTTTGCAGGCTTTAAGGTAGACAGTTCAGGAGTACCCAAGGACGGGGTACACCTCAAGGACTTGTCCGGGGGCTCGAGACATTTGAGGCTGGAAAGGGCTCACTTGGATACCTGAGCCTTCTGGAAAATGTTGGGGTGTTTGTAAACCAATCCCATCATGAGGTTGGTCCCAATTATAGCTGTCGATAAAATCATTCAACATCGGTCGCAGTTCCTGAAGAGAAGTCAGCAAATCAAACAGGTTATAAAAATCCGAACGCCAAGTGCCATTAAGCCGCTCAACAGAACCGTTTCGTTTCGGAGACTTGGGAGCCAGCACCGCCAGAAGAATTCCTCTCTTTAAGCGAACCGCGTTGGAGCAATTGAGTAAAATGATACGACCAGCCGCGCTCTCGCTCGTTCGAACTCTCTCCTGCTGAAGAATCTAGCGGATCTTTCTTTTATCCCAAGTGGGGTGTTCACGACGAAGCTGTAAGATACGAGTTCTGAACTCATGGGGTACTTTCGTTTTTCGCAAAGAGCAGGGACGTCGGCTCTTCGGGATCAACGATTGAAAATTTGGCCGTCTTTCGAGCCTTCCAACGATAGAGAGTGGCTTTGGAGACTCCAACAATCTGAGCGGCATCTCCACTAGAAAGCCCTTTCGAAAGAGCTCGTTCGAAACGTTCCAAAGCGTTCCATCTTTTCAGAGCTACTAGATCATGAGGGCTTATGCGAAGCTTATTTATCGGATAGGTCCGGTAACCGTGTAGGTACTTCATCTGCGTAAAAAAGGCTCTTTTTGGCTTGTGTTCATAACTTCCAAATAGAGCTTCTTTTTTTATTTCGCCAGTCTCACATGTGTTCGAACCTGATCAATCTGGAGTATTTTGCATCAGCCAGATGATTGAAAAGCATCCACGATTTTGTCAAGCCAAAATCGCCTTCCCCCAATATGAGAGGGCATTAAAAAGCTAGATTGACAATCCAAAATTTTAAAATAAAATCAGAGCACAATTTCTGGATTGAGTGTGTATTTTTTTATTATCCTAATCCTAGCTCCCGCAGCAAACGCTCTGGAGTATCTGACCTGGGGTCCTGTGCAAGACTCCGCTGTCAATGCACTCTACCAAGTCTTACCTTCATACCGTTGCGCCCCTACTCTCACCTCTGAAGAACTGCAAGCAACAGCCAAGGCCGCCAGCGCAATATTGACTCTCTTCGCTCCTCAAATCAAAAATCACCCAAGCTATACCGGCGTTTTCACTTGTAACTGCACCATTCACTTCAATCAGCGCGTCCAGCAAGCCAATTGCAACTGGGCTCCGGCAACCGCGCAGCAACTCAGCGAAGAAGCCGTTGGACTCTCATCCGTTTCCTTGCCTTCAGAGCAAAGCGAGCAAATCCTGTTTACGCACCTACTCCTAGCTCATATCTTCGCCGATTGGACCAAGAATAAAAAGCAGCAGTTTCAAACAGATTTATTCTTACGCCCACAAACCCTTACAACCACGCCTTTTCAAAGCTCGAGCCTGCCTGAGCCCCAAACAGATTCTTTGAAGCCCATCGCTACTGAAACCCCATCTGATTCACCCAAGCCGACTGTCACGCAGACTCTCGCTCCTTCCAAAACCGGCTTTCTTTCACGGACCTTCAGCGCCATTGCCAGCGCTACTCAGACGCTGACATCTTGGACCCAAAGCATTTCCAACAGCCAAGTCTTCAGCTCAAGCTGGACATCCACCCCAAAACAGAGTGCCTCGTATTCTCAAACTCCCGAAGCTTCTGATTCTTTCAGCGCTTCACCCACTCGAGCTGATTCTATCTCCCAAACGGACTCTGTTTCCCACTCTCAGAGCGACTCCTTTCGTGCATCTTTCTCGCACACCAAGCCGCTGAGCACCACGCTCTCTCCTATCGAATCGCTCAGCCCAAGCATTCCAGAACTCATTGTCGTCAATCCAGAATACGCCACTTGGAACGCCAGCACCGGCGTCTACGATGACGCAACGAACCAAACTGGACGCTATTCCCTGCCCTGGCCCGGCATCGTATACGATTCCTTGATCAATCGCTATTTTACGCAATCAGCTGTCGGAACTGACGCCACTTTTGCACAAGCTACTCAGCTCTGCGCAGATTTGCGCCTGGGAGGATTTAGTGATTGGCGTGTTCCTGAAGTCATCGAACTCCAGATGGAGATGGATCTCACTCGAATGCCCATGCTTCACCCGATCTTCAATATTTCTGGATCTCAGTGGGCGAACGGAATTTACATTCGAAGTTCTAACTCAAATTGGAATGTTTATTTTAATGCAAATCAATACGATTCAGCAGGAACAGTCTACTATCTACCAAGCACATGGACCAGTAATACAACCTGCGTACGTGGAAAAATTATCCGAAATACCATAGTTCGCTACCAAGATGCAGCGACGAGGGGAAGCGTTAATCAAAATACAACTGAAGTCTTAGATACTGCCACGAATCTTGTCTGGGCACGAAGTTCAGGTGGAGACAATCTCATCTGGAATACCTCAGCTCCTCCAGGGTCTTTTCAGGCCTACTGCCATAACCTTACTCTGAGAGGAGCTCCTAGCCAAGTGCCAACAACCAAACAGATGTCAACGTTAAGAATGCTAAACAATTGGGCTACAACGATCGATGCAACTGTTTTTTCCAACATAGACAACTCTACCGGATATGGTTACTACGCAACTGCCTTAGACCCCTCTCGGAATGATATCAGAGGATCGTACATCCCTTACGATGGTCAAATCAACGGGGGAGCTTATCACGTTCTTTGTGTTCACCAATAAAAAGTGTCCGGCATGAAGGCCGGACAACACAGGTCTTTGCTATCTTTAAGGCTTAGCTGCTAAAGTTTACAGCTGTTATGCCCGTTACAGCTGCTAGTTTGATTGCGTAGTATTTATTTACCCCACCCGCAAAAAACACATACGTATCACTCCCAATCACCGTATACCCAACCTGGCCTACCGTCAGTACAAACGTGCCGCTTAAAGTATTTCCACTAACCGTCCAACCCGTCAGCGCGGTTGAAACGAAGGTAGGAGCTGCTCCACAGGAAATCACATCTTTACTCACATCGAAACCGTTGATGGTCATGTAAACAACCGAATTAGCAGCGTTCACACCGAACGGGGTCGCACTTAACTTTAATGTATCCACGCCCGCACCAAATGTCACAGCAATATTACTACCGGCTGCAGCACCGCTCAAGCTCGCAGGTGCAATTCCCACGATCGACCCACCGGAACCCACTTGAATCACGGGGCTCGTCGCAGAAGCTACCATCATCAGCTTACCACTAAAGTCACTCGCATCCACATTCGCGGAAGCAGCAAGAGCATTGGTTATGAGCAAATCGGTATCCCCAAGAATTGTCAGCTCACCACCTGCAACATTCGTTAAGGTCGTAATCACATTAGCATAGCCGCTCTCTGGATTGCCTAACGACTTCAGCACTGGACTATTCAGCCCACCCGTGAATGTAAGGCCAGCTAAGGTTTGGTTAGCAACCGCTCCGCTCAACGACAGCTCGACATTCGTCGAGTTCATACCATTCGCCGATCCGATCGAAACCGTTCCGCTATTACCTGCCAAGTTGTTGATGAAGAAATTCGAGCCTGCTACAACGTTTGTAAATGTAGCCCCGAAATTCCCGCTTTCAATGGCAAAGTCCTTCACGTTGGAAACCTTGCTGGCGTCTACCCCAGAACCACTTGCTCCAAAGGCCAGGATTTTTGGGTCGATGGTTTGAACAGTCGCTGCTTGAGCATCCGATAAAGAAGCCGCTTCTTTCATCACCAACTTATGAATTCCAGTGAAATTCGCTGCACTAGCCGAATTCAGCCCAGCAGCTGCAGCAATCAGATCGACCCTCCCGTTCCCGGTCACTCCAAAAGTACTTCTCAAAGCGCCCACATTGCTGAGATCAAGCTTCACAGAACCAGTACCACTGGCGTTCACGCTCGTCAGAGCCCCAGGCGCAGAAGGTGTCACATTGAGGTTCGAATTGACGTCCTGGGTCACTACTTTTAAGTTTTCAAGAGTCCCTGAAATCAAGGAGACAATTTTATTGCTGCCTCGCACATCCAGTTCCAAATCCGTTAATTTAGCGCCCGAGAATGTCACTGAAGTCGTATCGATGTAACTGTCTAGCATCAGTTTTTGGCTGGTTGCCGTCGCATCGTTGGTATAGGCAATCGTCAGAGCTCCTGCGATGGCTCCACCGTTGGTGGATACGCTGCTCAGCGTACCGGGATTCGTCACGGCCGTGTCGAAGAATTTCCCACCAACGCCCGAAACTTGTTTGATAACGTTATTCACCATCGACGAAGGCAAGGTCAGAGTGTTTGCATTGAGAGCTCGTGCATCAAAGAACTCAAGCATCTTATTGGACCCATCCAGCCCCCCTAAATTTAAGTTGGCACTGGTCAACGGAGTCACAATCTGAATCTTGGCGAAATTTTTGATCCCAGAAAGATCTTCGCTGTTGTAAGAACCCGAAATGCGCAAAGTATCGATACCACGTCCATCCAAAGCAAGATTTTTCAGGTCGGAAAAAGCATAGCGTAGAGTGGCTGCCACCTTCACACTCGGTGTGTCGCTACCGCCGTTGTCCGTCGCACTCTGTTGAGAAGTGGACCCGCTGTTGTCATCACTGCAAGAGATTGCCCCTATCAAGAGGGCACTTAAAGCCACCGATGTCAGCGACCTCTTCTTCAAATTCCTCATATGTAGCCTCCGTTGAAGGGGAAATCCCTTCCAAGTACTAAAAACTCTAACTCAAAGTGAATTCGAGATTCAAGCAACAGAACGGATTTCTTCTACGGCTCTCGGAGAAAAGTTAAATATTGCTTTAATTTCAAGCGGTTGCTCGATCTTTGCAGACCCTTTTAGATCAAAAACTCGATCTATCGAAACCTGAGGGCTGCCGTTTTAGTCCCGCCCATTGGAGACTTTAAGCCGATGCCGACTATTGGTGAGCTTTGATGTATTCGATCGCATCTTTGACGGTCGTCATTTTTTCAGCCTCTTCGTCTGGAATCTCGGTTTCAAACTCTTCTTCCAGAGCCATAATCAGTTCAACAATATCCAACGAATCTGCTCCTAAATCTTCAATGAAACGAGCCTCTGGTTTCACTTCATCCTCCGATATACCCAGCTGATCGGCAATAATCGCTTTAATACGTCCTTCGATATCCATGATTTTGCACTCTCCTTGCACCTCACCCGACGTAACACGAGTATGCCCATCCGTCGAGTTGCTTCGTGGCTCGTCAGGGCAATCGCAAAGTCAAATGTTTCGGGATGGATCTTCCCTCTTCTGTTGAAAGAGACTTCATGAACTGCGTTCACCACAATGAATGAAAATAGGCGTTCAGCTTGGATGACTGTTTGGATAGACAGGCTAGCCAACCTGAGCTGAGGCCGCTGGGTGACTTCGAGAAAGAGCTATTATAGAAGGTTTCATCCATTCGTTGCATGACTCGCCACGGGTTATTTTTAGATTCCTGGCTTTCTTACGATTCGCTTGAATAATAAGCTGCGCAATCTCAAGCGACTCCTCTCGCAAGCGAGCGCCAATTCCATATTTATGATAACGCGGAAACGCACGAACCACGTTGTCCACACGCACCATCAAATCCATCGCAGATCGGTAAATCGGAAGTCGTTCGTAATAGCTTGTCTCCATCCAGGTGCCTTCTGTTTCCTTTTTAAAATGTCAAAGTGTCAAAATGTCAGCGCTCAACTCAAACAGCGAACGTTGTAGGTGTACGCCGTAATGCGGTTGTACACGTAGCCGTAGGCGAAACGGACAGTCCATCCGTCAGTTGGACCACCCGCCACCGGCGACGATGACCAAAAATAAGTCGCTGGCTCGCCAGAAAACGCGGTGCTGTCCATCATGAGCACCCCATTGTTCTGGCTATAATCCACCAGCGTTTGCAATTCCCGGACTGTCGGCAAACGCCACCTTCCGGCTCCAGAGCCTCCCAGGCTTAGGTTATTGCAATAGGTCATAGCGTCCGCTTGAGTGTACGTTGTGGTAGGCGCTACCTTTTGCCAAACCAGCCCGGTCACCTTGTCGGTCACCGTACCCACGCTCGTTCCGCTGCCTATCGTATACCGAGAGCTGAGAGGCGCTGCATAGCAAGAACGCACACAACGAACCGCGCTGCTCGTCGAGTCGGATGGGTAGTAAGAAACAGGTGGATTGAATGAGCTTTGCACATACCAAGAAGAGCCACTATTTCCGATATCCGGCGAGCCTGACCAAAAGTCTGAAGCGGGCGCTCCGGGAAAGGCCGTGGTATCTAAGCAAGGAGCGGTGGAATTCGTGTAATCGATCAAAGTCCCCAACTCCACGATGTTCGGCGCTCTCCAGTCTGTATAAGCCCCGGTATTTCGGCTCGAGCAATAACTCGCAACTGATGCAAAAATCATCGGTGTCGTGCCAGCGACTTGCTCCCACTGCATACTCGTCAGTGCATCACTCACGACTCCGTTTGAAATCGTATACCGACCCGTTTGATTCACCGCATCGCTATAGATACCGGTGCTGTGATTCCAGGCAGCTAAGAGACCGTTCAATAGCTGCACCGTGCCCGAAGAACAAGCAAAGGGAGGGCTCGCGTTTGCTTCTTGGCTCGAGGTAATGGTATGGCTCATGCTTGCTTCTTGGCTCGAAGCAAGACTCGCTGTCAACGTCGATTTCGGCAGAATACGATAATGCGCTTGAAGCATTTGAGCCTGCGACCACCCTACCACCATACGCGTTTGCAAAAGGTGGTAATGCCTCAGGGCCAGCTGATCTGCGATCGCCAGTTCCGCAAAGGATCCACAATCGCTGCTCAAGGCCGATGCCGGCTCAAAACCTGGCCAGCAGTCCACGCGCTCGACTTCTACATCGAAAAACACCGAACAATTAAGCTCAAAGGGCATGCGGTACCCGGAACTCGATTTGACTTGATCCGCAGTCCGATTCAGAACCGCTCGAACGGCTGCTTGACTCTGATTATCCGTCGAAAGATTTTGGAAATACGCATGGAAATGGTCCCCAAAATCCGTGCTAATCGAAAACTGAGCCAAGACGCTGAAAGAAAAACAAAGCATCCAAGCGAATTTCAACATTCTATCCTCATTCGAACGCCTGAGCAGCTTATGCAAGAGGTTTCCGAGCCTCTATCTAATACGCCAACTGGCGACTTTTCACAAAGCTTGTGCACATCGGATACTCTAAAGCCACCCAACGTTTTGATGTCGAGCCACACATTCATTTTGCCCAAAGTGGGCTCGAAAGGCAATCGCATCCACGCGCTTACGCTTATGCCTACCACAGGCTAAGGCCGCGCGATGAACACTCTCCCAACTGAGCCACGCTTTTTTCATCCCTGATGTTCTCCCATCTAAAGCGCTCAACTCACACAGCGAACGATGCCGTAGCCCGCCGTACCGGAGTAGGTCATGTAGCCGACGCCGAAAGAGACACCCCAACCACCAGTAGGAATACCCGCCACCGGTGACGATGACCAGAACCAATTCGCTGGCTCGCCCGAAAACGCGGTGCTGTCCATCATGAGCGCCCTACTGTTCTGGCTGTAATCTACCAGCGTTTGCAATTCCCGGACTGTCGGCAAACGCCACCTTCCGGCTCCAGAACCCCCCAGGCTTAGGTTATTACAATAGGTCATAGCCCCCGATTGACTATAAGACCCATCACCATTCGGACCACCGCTCGTAGGCGCCACCTTCTGCCAAACCAGCTCGGTCACCTTGTCGATCACCGTACCCGCAGTCGTTCCGCTGCCTATCGTATACCGAGAGCTGGGAGGTGCTGTATAGCTAGAACGCACACAACGAACCGCGCTGCTCGTCGAGTTGGATTGGAAGCTAGACTCAGGTACATTGGATGAGCTTCGCACATACCAAGAATAGCCACTATTTCCAATATCCGGCGAGCCTGACCAGAAGTCTGAAGCGGGCGCTCCGGGAAAGGCCGTCGCATCTAAGCAAGGAGCGGTGGAATTCGTGTAATCGATCAAAGTCCCCAACTCCACGATGTTCGGCGCTCTCCAGTCTGTATAAGCCCCGGTATTTCGGCTCGAGCAATAACATCGCACCGATGTAAAAACCATCGGTGTCGCGCCAGCGACTTGCTCCCACTGCATACTCGTTAGCGCATCGCTCACGACTCCGTTCGAAATCGCATACCGACCCGTTTGCTTCACCGCATCGCTGTAGACACCGGTGCTGTGATTCCAGGCAGCTAAAAGGCCGTTCAGCAGCTGCGCCGCGCTCGAAAAACAAGCATCGGCACCTGCGTCTTCACTTTCAGAAAGACTTGCTGTCAACGTCGATTTCGGCACAATGCGGTAATGCGCTTGAAGCATTTGAGCCTGCGACCACCCTACCACCATACGCGTTTGCAAAAGGTGGTAATGCCTCAGGGCCAGCTGATCTGCAGTGGCCAGTTCCGCAAAGGACCCACAATCACTACTCAAGGCCGATGCCGGCTCAAAACCCGGCCAGCAGTCCACGCGCTCCACTTCTACATCGAAAAACACCGAGCAATTGAGCTCAAAGGGCATGCGATATCCGGTACTCGATTTCACTTGATCCGCAGTCCGATTGAGAACCGCTCGAACGGCTTCTTGACTCTGATTATCCGTCGAAAGATTTTGGAAATACGCATGGAAATGGTCTCCAAAATCTGTGCTAATCGAAAACTGAGCCAAGGCGCTGAAAGAAAAACAAAGTGCCAAACTAAACTGAAACATTTAATACCCTCGATTTTCGCAAATCACCCGAATGAGTTCTTCGAGCCGGTTCAAATCCAGATCTCGAGGCATGGCATTTCTTTTAACGCGTTGTGTCCACCTTTGAGGCAAAACAAGCTTTGCTTTGACACAATGACCTTTCCACAAAGACCAACCCCAAAGCCCCAGATCAACTCCCGCCTTCACAAAACTGATATAACCCAATGCCAGAGGAATCCCCTCTGCGATTCCTTGCAAAGCATCGTTTTCCTCAGCGCTTTCTGAA